>QNBT01000031.1 GCA_003644205.1 Planctomycetota bacterium
TATGATGATTTGCGTTTTGCTGCAATAGAAGCCTGGCAAAAAGCCGCTCTTGATCCTGAGATTATTAAATCAGTATGCCGAGCAAAATATGTTGAGCGCAATTATTAATCACAATTGGTATAATACCTTTCTGCCTAAACGCTTACCCAAGCGAGACAATCGCATTTTTTGACTATCATTGAGAAGTATTCGCTTGTTACCGAGTTTTTCCCGTAGAATCTTGTTTTCTTCTTTGAGGTACTCAATCACGTCCTGCTGATGCCTGTTTAGCCATCCTGCCATCATCATTAGCAGCATTGTCCAAGGTCGAGTTTTCATAATTTTTTCATCACCCTTTGTTAAAATATTTAACAGTCACACAAATATTACCAACAATCATATTCAATATCATCATCAAGTGCCACTTCTTCTTTTAATTCCTCCATGACGTTAAAAACTATCGGGCAGGTAAACGTTCGCTCGATCATACCCATAGTTCTACCGTTAAAACCAGGTTCATGCAAATAAGGATAACCCCGGCAATCCTGTGGACGGTCTTTGTAAACAGTGCATTTATTATCTTCCTGAAATGGACAAGGTACATCCCTCATCTGCCATCTTGGCTCATCGTCCGATTCGTCGTATTCAAGATGTTGCTCTCTTAATTGCACCACAGTCATTTCCAGTCTGTCAGCCAATCGTTGCTGATCTTGCTGTTCAAGCGTTGGCTTTAACTTCTTGCAACATCGGCCACAACTGGTACATTCAATCTCGGATTCATACTTGCTCGCAATCTTGGAGACAAGCTTATCAAGTTCATCCTCCGAAAGCTCGTCATGGAATTTTAAGAATTTGCGAAAATCCCAGTTTTCGCTTTCTTTTTCTTCAGCAAGTTTTTCTAATTCGTCATATTTCATCAATACCACCAATTATAAAACATCTCTGGCCTCTTGTTTTAAAAGCCCAAGAATAGTTTCTCTTAGATCGGTCTTAATTCTATTTGATTCTCTCAGTACTCTTTTTGATAACTCTGTCCGAACCAATTGCTGGCGATTGCTCTTGCTTGCAGCACTCATTAGCTTCGTAAATGCTGCTCGAATATCTATCGGTGCAATAGGATCATAGAAGCTGCCAGTCAAATATACCATTACCGCTTTGACGCCAACATTCAAAGCAAACTCAGGATCCTTCTCAGCAAAATCTCTTGTGGCTCTGAGAAGAGTGTCCGGGTCGGAATCGCCTGTCATAGCACATTCGAGGGCAATGTCAAGCTGTCCGGCAGTTTTTGCAGCTGCAAACCACTTTCCTTTAATGCCTTTTTTTTCTATTAAGTCCAACAATATCTTTCGCTTATCAATAGTTGGGTATTTTTTGCAGACTCCTCGATAGATATTGAGATTTGTTCCATAGGATGGCACCTTCAATCCATACTTCTCGTAGGCTTCTTCGATTTTACCCATATCGAGAAGAACCGATTCACAAAAGCTGTCTATTTCGGGGTCACTGTTTTTTGTTCTCTGTTGAGATAGAATCTGCCCAGCATAATCAAGGGCCTCCTGTAGCTTACCCTGCTTGACCAGTGCCATTGCCCAAAATTTATGGTGGAACCAGGAATGCCTCTCGTCAAGTTGCAGAAGTTCTTCAACTTCTTGATATCGTTCAGTATAGACAAGGCACGACAAGCACATATCGACGGCACTACAGTATTGGTTCGTAGATGACAAGACGTCTTTGGTGCAATCCATGAATTGATCCGCCCAGAGATGAGCAAGGCCGGGATAAACACACAAATCACCCCAATAATCCCGCAAGCTATCAAAGGTTCCCCAACCATCCTCAATAATAGCATCGTAGAGTTTATCCAGCTGTTTGCCCCTGGTGTTCATGTCCCAATCGGCTTTTATAAGAATTGGCATAAGGGAATCGATAGTTTTGTTCATAGCTGTCCCTAATGCTCCTGAGGAACTATCTATATGCATCAGAGCTGGGTAAAGACGGACAAACAGTTCAATGACACCTTCGCCAGCAAGCGATGAGTCTTTCTTTCCTACTTTTTTATCTCAGAAACAGCTTCTTTCATTCGTTTAGAAGCTTTGGCCGTCCCATTCCAGCTATAAGCTTCTCTTCGAAATCGAGATTTAAATGTCCATTTATGCTTTGCCATGTCTTTCCAGTTTACTCTTTAGGCTCGTAGGCCTCACAATGAAACCCCTCTTCTCCTTGTTGGTCAGCCATTGTCAAATTACATAAAATTTTTTCTTTGCCAGACTGTCCATCTTTTTTGCAGGATACGCACAAATCCGGCTTGGAGATAATATCTGGATTAATTTCTGTCCCATCGTCATCAAAATATTTAGGTTGATTATCGTTCATTTTATTCTACATCTTCAAGTTCATATCGTACTTTTTTAGTTTTTTGCCAGCCCTATATATGAACATAGCGATAAATATCTTTATGCGGGTGAGATTTAGAAAACATTCATATATATTTTCTCAACTCCACAAGAAGAAAAGTCTAGATATCCATACTGCATGTCGAAATATTTTCTATTATCTTCTTTGACAAAAGACTCCTTTTTCACTCGCACATTACCAGTTACTTTGTAAGACAGTTTCAAAGTTGCATCATTTTCCCATTCCAACCGAGTATATTTGCAGTGACTGTCATATTTTACCTTTGCTGTTGTATTACCATCAGGACTAAAATTGACTGAAGGACGCTCAAAATCCTCAATGATATCTGCCAAAGTTATGACACAGGATAATGGATCGGTATCAAAGTTTAGACGCAAATGACTGTTCTCGGGTGATGCATATAGATTATCCCCCCAATATATTTTAGTCATATCGTGCATCATAATTGCCATGGCCGCCCATTCAACACAGAATTGTCGAATAGCAAAATTTTTTATTGTTGGAAAATCCTTTATTACATCATTCAAGTATAAAAATCCTATTGCTCCTGGCAAGCCATGTGTTTCTCTTAACGCTTTAGCGGCAAGTCCAACTAACTTGTTTGGCCATGTTGAAGGAGTGTTTCTATCTAAAAGACGATAACCATTTAAGGGGCAGAACAATAACCTTTCACCAAAAACTTTGATTATTTTTTCTGCATCTGAAGTTGGAGAATCCACTGGATAGCCAGCATGTTCAAGTTTGCTATTTAATGAGTTTATATACTGCCAGGGATATCCCATATCATGAAAAACAGCTGCTAAATAGGCGGCTTCAACAAATAGTATTTTCCAGAATTCCCTTGCTATTGGGTTATCTTCGAACAATACATTTGCATTACCAAAATCCTCAACAAGTGTACTTTGAAGACATTTGAGAATATAAGCAGTTCCATCCCATTCCAATATTTTGTTAACACAATGGTCTAATAATGGTTCTCCATTTATTTTGAGGGCATTTCTTATATTTCTACCACCAGTGAGAATTTTAAGAACAATATACGCTGTCAATGGCTGATGAAGAGCATGGTCTCTCTGGAATTTGTGCCAATCTACAATTGCCAACCAATCATCAGCAAGCACTTCGGGTAAAATAAACTTATACGCAGGAAAAGACATTTGTGCATAATTTAATGTTCGATTTTGAATAGGATAAACTTTCCAGTAGTAATCCCATCCGACACGTTTGTATAATTCCTTGAAGCAATCATCTACATTATGGTTTTTCTTTTGGTGCTCGTTCTCCAAGACCTTGTACTCAGCAATATTTATTGGCATGTAAGGAGAAAAATTTACAGGTGGCTCATAATACCCTCCTTTTAACCCTCTTTGATAATCACTAAAACTAAAATCCATTACAAAATCCCCCATTTTTCCACGATCCCAGAAAGCACGTTTTCAAATTCTTCCATATATGAGGCACTGGCGAAACCTTTAACGAATTCTTTTTTTCCTCTTTCATGTAAAAGTGTTTTCTTAACAATTACCTTTTCTGCTATCCCTCTAATATATGGCAAAATTGGTCTTTTAAAGCTATTGTCTCGTACCAGTTGCCTAATCAGCATTAATAAAAAATCAATATCTTTTTGCAAATCGATTAACCTTGCCTGAGCTTTGCAACAGGACGTGTATAATTCTGGAAAGAAGTCAAATTCTCTGGGGCCATGAAAATGTCGTAAAAAGTGAAATTTCATATCAAACTTTTCAATATCATTCTTGCCGAGTTTTTCATTTGCTAGAAACATCGAAAGGTTAATTTTTTTATTTTTTTTGCGGCCTCGTTTTTCCCAGTGCAATGATTGAATGGCTGCAATAACTGCGAAAAGTTCGAGAAATTCTTCCTGAAACTTTTCCCTAAAGATATAGTGTGGGAAAACCGTAGACAGTGCTAAAGCCCAAGTGAGAGATGGAATAAAATCATCCGTGTATCTTTCGCTATAAGGAACTTCCAATCTTTTACTAATACGTCTCACCTTAGATGGGAATTTCTCCATAAAGTGAAAAAGTTCGGGATGAAATTTTCCAGGCATAAATGGCATAGGTCCAATTTCAAAATACGGAAATTCTGATTCGACCAATATTTGCCTTAAAGCTTTATTAAATCCTTGAAGTATGTACCCCGGCTGCCATTCTTCGTGTATTAAGCGAGTAACATGGGATAAACCTGAAATACTAAGATAATGAAGAATTTGGTTGAAGATATCCTGGGTTCTTAGAATAGATTCTTGAAGCTTTACAAGGTGTTTCGCATGAATCATTCCTCTTGGCCTAAGAAGTATTTCTTCGGTTGATATTATAGGTATTTTATTAGAGCATTCTTCGACATACATTAACAATGGTTTTTCAAAATGATATTTTCTTTGCTCGTATTTATCTCTCCCTAATGAAACAGCACTTTGAAGAAATTGATATTCAATATATTCATCGTATCCAACCATAATGGACTGTGAGATTCTTTTCGGATACACGGATCTTGTTTCGAGAAGGTTTTCAATAAATTCAGGGTTTTTTACATTTTCTAAGATGTCATGAAAATCATAGAAAAAAACTCCCTTTTTAATTTCTCTTGGTACACGGTTTACAACAATCCCTTGATATTTCTCAATATTTTCCGCATAATGTGCTCCGAGTTCCTTTGCTGAAATTTCATTTTCTTTTGATTTATTAGGAAGATAAAACGATAGCACCATATCATTACTCTTTACCCCTTGTTCTTCAAATAACCTGAAGAAAAACCGTTTTTCTTTGTCGTTCAAGTCAAACTTGCCTTCCTTGCCCTTTTCAAAAGCCTTCCGAAACTTGCAAGAGGTATTCCATTTATTTAGATACCTGTGGTGAATTTCTTCAACAGCATTGCTGCAGGATATAATATCTTGTATATCCAAAGAAGAAATCGTGAGAAATTTGCATTTAGATGGGCCAACGTCGGTTAACCATTCCTGAATAACAGGAGCTACGCCAACGTACCCAGGAGAGTTATCGATAACAACCGCTACATTGTTCCGTTTTACAATTCGTGAGAAATTATTACAGAGTTTCTGCAAAAATTCTATAAACCAAAAAGCATGAAGTTCATCAAAAAGTAAGTTTGGTTTACAAATGATACCCTTTTCACCATAGATCTGAGAGCCCATCACATTTATTTTATTCGAATTTATCGACAAACAGTCTTTTTGCCGTTGACTGATCGTAGTAAAATTAGGAACACCTGAGCCAACCATAAACTGCTGCTCAAAAATTGCTAAAAGGTTTACAGTATCTTTTGTGCTTTCCCTTTTTACTATATGCGTTATGCCTTCCCAAAAGGGAGACTTGTTTATATGTGCACTAACAATATTTGTTCCGGTTATATCCAAGTCTAAGAATAAAACAGCATAGTCTTTTTCTTTGAGAAGTTTTGCTAAGTTAAGAGCCGCTGTCGTTTTGCCCACTCCTCCTTTACGAGATTCTACGCTGATGAAAATATTTCTTTTTGTTGCCAGCATTTCCACATCCTCAAATATCTTACCTGTTTTTTTCAACTAAAAGCCGTCAAATTGTAAGCTTACCGATCCATAATTTATTCCTTATATAGAATTCTAAAATCCAGCGTCTTCGACCGAGGTGGCAAGGTCGTAATCAACGCCAATAGCTTCAAAATGTCTGTACCCGCAAGCGATTTTATCCGTTTCAGGTAAACGAAGCTTAAGCTTGTCTTTTGTCGATTTTGTTTCTCGGATCATATACACAATTTCACCATTCTGCTTAAGGATAGCCCAGTCTGGATTGTAATCACCAACAGGAGTCGGAACCCTGAACCAGCTAGGTAATTTTATAAAATACTTAATGTTTTTCATACTCTCCAGAGCTTCAGCGAATGTCTTCTCTACGCCGGAATCATACGTAATGTAATTGTAAACCGACTTATTCGTTGGTACAATTCTATCTTTAGCAAACTCAAGCTTATGCTCCTCTGCCCGGAATTTTGACATCTCATAGCTGATCGCGTCCAGTTTCTCATACTGAATACCTTCGATGATCATTCTATGAAGCACATCTCGAATTGCTTTTACGACGGCATCCATAAATCGCTGGGGATTGACTGGAAAGTCTCTCAGCCTTCCAGATTTTTTCAGAATCTTAAAAATAGTACTCCTGGTAAGTTCCACCTTGCTTTGAATGTATGAAAGAATATCTGGCACTCTTTTGTGTGGAGCCGAGTAAGTTGTTTCAGGTGTTTGAACTTGTTTAGCAGTTACGCCTTTTGTCTCCACCTCTACATCTACCAGCGAAGTGCGGAGCTTGGGCGGAGTAATTTTCTCCATTGCCAGAACGGCATTTGAGGCTTTCTTGATTAGTTCATCCGTAGAGTATTCTACAGAATATATGGTCTTAATATTTATAGCATTCCAGAACTTTTCAAATTCTGGGTCGAGCAGCACTTTTTCATTGATTTTGCCTTTAATTGGTTCATGCCTTGTGACATGTCGTTCAATCTGGTGCTTTTCGACAGTTTCAATAATGTTTTTAGTAATTAATTTAAACTGTTCAGGAACAGTAAGGGTATGGTCATCAACGGCTTGACGGAAAGAGTCCTGAATAAGACCATTATCACCAATCCAGCCGGAGTCTTTCAGATGATCCCATATCGATTCTGATTGCTTCAAGTCTATCTTTTCTGCTTTGCCATCTTCAGCATAAGAATAGACCATGTCGACAAATGACTCTATAGGAAGCCTGCCAAACACAACGCCGCATTCTTCCTCAAACTCTTTTTGGAGTGTGTCTACAAACTGCTCGTAGCTTTCGTTAGCTACAACAACAAGGTTATTGACATACTCATCAAAAACCCGCTGCCCATTCTGGTTTACAGGCAATCGAAGCCCCCGACCTATTTCTTGACGTTTCTTGATTGTCGAAGTAGTTTCATTCAGAGTACATATTTGAAAGACATTGGGGTTGTCCCATCCTTCTCGTAATGCCGAATGTGAAAAGATAAATTTAAGGGGATTGTCCAAGTCGAGCAGCTTTTCCTTGTCCTTCATAATAAGGTTGTAAGTGCCCTCATCATCCTTTGATTTCCCAGTTGTGGAATTTTTCAGCTTGCCCTTTTTATCCTTAGCAAAATAACCATTATGTACATTTTCCACAGGAAGAATTTCTGTAAAGAGATTTTTGTAGTCTTCGGCAAGCTCATTATATATCTCTTCAAACCAGCGGGCATAACGACCTAATTCAGTACCATCATCCGTATAAACTCTGTAATTTTGTACACGATCAAGGAAGAACAAGGATAACACTTTAAGGCCCATATCTTTAACCTGTAGCTCTTTTTGAAAATGAGCCTCTATGGTTTTACGAATCTGCTGTTTAACGACCTCATCTCTTGATCCGCCTTGTTCATCTCCAAGACGGAGACGTATTCCATTAGAAAAGCGGACAAATTCCATCCCCGGACGTGTATTGATCTCGGTTACCCTGAAACCATTGCTGTAAATACCATTTTCATTTGATTTAACAAACAGATCATCATTCTGCTTAAAACTTCCGGTAGACAGCTTAGGGCCTTCTTTGCTCTGCTTGAAATACTTCAGCTTAGCCGTAAAGCGATTATTCTTATTTGAAACACTCTCAAGTTTTAAATAAGCCTGGGTTGGATCGCTTTCTGACACTATGGATGCAACAGAAATTTTCTTGACCAATTTTTTCTGGAAGGCTTTTACTGGGTCAAGCTGGTAAATAAGATTATATTTGTCCCGGTGTGTAGCAGAATACCGCAAAGTACAAAGTGGATTAAGAGAGTCGATGGCCCTTTTAGCTGTTTCACTTTCCATATTCTGTGGCTCATCCATTATCACAATGGGATTGGTAGCTTGGATAAACTCTATAGGCCTGCGCCCTCCCATCTGGTCCCGTCTGTCATGGATGATGTTAATATCCTTCTTGTTGAAGGAATCTATATTTATGATCATAATCTGCAGACAATTTCCGGTGGCAAAACCGCGTAACTGGCTGACACGCTTTGAATCGTATACAAAGTGGGAAAATGGAACATTGTTGTAAAGGTCCCGGAAATGCTCTTTCATTATCTCGACAGATTTAAGGACTCCTTCCCGAATAGCTACAGAAGGAACCACAACAATAAATTTCTTAAAGCCGTATTTTTTATTAAGCTCAAAAACTGTCCGCAGATAAACATAGGTTTTACCCGTGCCTGTTTCCATCTCGACGGCAAAGTTTCTGCCCTTGGTTTCTACAGAGTCAGTCTGATGAATATTATTTCGTTTTTGAATCTTCTTGAGATTGGCGTTAAGAACATCATCACTGGCAGAAAGATTGTTGCCAAACCCTAAATCCTGCTGAACCAGGCCTTTTAATTCATAGCCGTGCTGGAGTTTGATTTCAAAGTCGCCCTGATTGAGCGGCTGACCCTCAAAAAGATCTACTGCCGCATCAATAGCATCTAACTGAAATTGCTGATTAGGATCAAATTTTAGTTTCATAAATTTCTCAACTATGGAATCTAATTGTCTTTCTGGTCCCACACATTAACCGTTTTTGAATCATATAAGTTAACTTTGCATTTGAATTTCCCCGCTATAGACTCTATATACTTTTTGTCGTCTTTTGAATAAACGCCTATATAGATACTCCAAAGCTTGGGGGGAGTTTTTTTCCGATGTTTAGCCGCAATATTGATAGCATCAATTATATGCTCATCATGCTTACCAAAGTTGAAACCAAAAGTCACAAGTGACCCATCTAAAGAACTTAATTGATCGTAACAATGTGATAAATACTGATTATGCATAATATGAGTCAACTTTTCCTTGCCATCTCCTGCAGTCACAAAAATAGGATATTCTCTATTTGCAATCCTCTTCTTGATCTTTTCTAAGAGTAAATCCTGAGTATCATACTCTTCCTTGACAATAGATATTCCTGCATCAAATAAAGGCAAAGCACCATGCAAATAATGTATATTTTGCTCATCCCTGTGCTTTCCCCACTCTAAATCAGAAAATTCTAAATCTTCGTAAGCTTGATATTCATCGGATTCCTCTGCATAGCGTCCAAAACCATCGATTGCATTAGCAATTTTGTCCATATTTCGCATTAAAACCCAATACAGCAGAATATCGTAATTTGAAGTAAATACATGTCCCCCAGAGCCAAGAAAGGTATTGATAAATTTTGCACAACTTTTACTTTTCTCCTCAGGAATTTTAAAAACGTGTTCAGGATGCAGCTCCTTAATTGCATCTAAAAGGCTTGTTTTCAACGTTTCACTTGCAGCCTGTATCTTAGCCCTAAGTTTTTTATCAGAACTAAATTCCTCCGCCAATTGACAGAAGTTGTCTAATTGTTGCATGATCAATTCAAAGTTTTTTGTATTTACTATCTCAAATAGCTTTTTCAGTAAATTGTCATTGCTCTTTTCAATAAACTTATTTAAAGCATTGTAAGAAAAAATACCCGCGTCATATGCCATACTAAAACCGTTACCCAACAAAAGATGTTTAGTCCTTTTGGTTTTGTTGAGATGCTGAATTATGTCTTGATAACTCTTCAATTCCATTCTATCTATTCCTAAACCGTTCTGAAATCTTCTACATCATGGCTTCTCATTATCTGCACTGCGTTGGTTTTTAACTGGTCGTTATCAGTAAAGCCGGCATCAAGACATACCACCCTTGCAGGTTGCAATTTGGCCATTTCGGTGATGACTTCCTTGGTGAGTTTTCTATCAAGGCAAATTAAAAGAGCGTTATCAGCGATCGAATAAACTTTTTTGCCTGCCAAATCTAATTCTTCTATCTTTGTTGTAAGTTCAAAGCCGCTTTTTAAAAGAAGTTCGTAAAGGATATCTTCATCGCTTGCGTCAGGGTCAATATGGTCAATGAACATCTCTATCTGACCGGAAATATCGCCGGATTCATCAACAGTTCCATCCCAGATATTGAAATTGGATTTATCCAGCTTGAACACCCTAAAGCCCAGATCAAGCTCTGCCTGCTCTTCAGCCATCCCCGGCAAAGATTCTTTAGCCTTCTGCGTATCAGCAGCCTGCTCTTCTTTGATTTTCTTTATTACACGACGAATTCGTTCTTTGCCTATATCTGCAACAGTGCCGAATCCTAAAGATATAGCATTTTTTCCTGTTTCCTCATTCGGATTGCACTTCTCGGGAAGCTGAATACAAATATACGTTAGGTTTTTGCACTTGGTTATATTCGCTCTGTATGTTGCTTCAGCAGATGGACACGAGCCTGCAAAGAAGTCCATTAGAATATCCCCATTATTGCAAATAAGTTCAACTAGGTACTGGATAAGTCTGACAGGTTTTGGGAAATCAAGAACCTTCGCACCGAACAAGGATACTAACTCCTCTGATCCCTTCTTAGTGCTGGCAATTTGTCTAAGTACAGATGGTGGATTTATGAAACCGCGTTCTTTTTCATATTGTAATACACCTTTGTTATTGAAATAGAATCGGGTAACACGTTGACCTTTTGTATCATAAGTATCTTCACCTGCTAGCCAACTAAGAATCTGATTTCTCATTGCCCAGCCAGCTTCAATAGTAACGGGTTCAGCCAACTTACCGTTCTGGAACCGTAATACGCCATCGACTATTGTAATTTTTTCACTGCGACCAAGCGTACCTTTAAAGATTGCGTTGTTGCCTTCGAACTCTACTCCAGCAGGAAAAGTAATTCTACTAGCGGGATTTCCTCTTGATATCTTTTTAACAGCTCTTTCAGAAATACGGTCTGAATTACCTTTATACTTGAAATTGGATAAACTCGGTTTATCCTTAGCAAACACTAATACATATTCATGTGATCTAGTGAAATGCCCCGCTGCTGTCCCAGTTCCCAAATCCCAAATTAACTCCCCAAGGCAGTTCTCCTTTCCGAAAATAGCATCCATCATACACCTAAGGTGTGACATTTCATTATCATCAATTGATACACAAATGACCCCGTCTTCACGTAATAAGTTATTGGCCAAAAACAATCGTGGATACATCATGCTCATCCATTTTGAATGAAATCTGCCTTCGGTTTCGGTATTTGTGGAAAATTTTACACCCTCAGCATCCAGTTGACCCGTATATGCAAGATATGTTTCAAGAGATTCTGAGTATTTATCCGGATAGACGAATTCTTTGCCTGTATTATAAGGTGGATCTATATAGATCATTTTTACTTTGCCATAGTAAGACCGCTGAAGGAGTTTGAGGACTTCGAGGTTATCACCTTCGATAAATAGATTTTCGGTATTGTCCCAGTTAACGCTTTCATCCTTGGCAGGTTTCAGCGTTGCAATGCTTGGCGTTTGGATAACCTTAAAGCAGTCGTTCTTGCCCGGCCAGGTCATACCAAAGCGTTCTTCACCTGTATCAATTTCTTCGCCCAAAGTGCGTTTTAGCTTGTCAAAATCGATTTTATCTTCATTGAAGACTTCGGGAAAAAGCTGTTTTAGTTTTGCCTTTTGTTCATCCGTTATGCTCATAGACTTCAAATCCACTTTTGCAGGTGTATCCATTATTTTAATTCCTAAATATTATCAGTTTCATCTTCTTCGATATTATTTTCCGTGTCAGGAAGCTCTATGTCACGGCTAATTGATTTTCCTGTTGCTTGTTCAATTCTGACGAGCAAAGACTCTTTACGTTTATTGAAAAACCCCAAGAAATCATCTTTAGACATACTGTCATAATCAATTAAATGCGATTGCATAATTTGATTTTGCCGGCTTTCGTCCATACCTGAATTGCTGCGTAACTTTTTGAGATACTGACTGGGGGCACTGCCACCGATTATTCTGTTAGTACGATAAGATAATGCAGTTTTGTTTATAATAGAATTAGAATCTCCATCCTTGATATTATTTTGTGAGCACCAGTTTCTCGGGAAGATATGGTGGATATCTATGGCTTCATCAAAGTATGATTGAACTTCTATCGGTACGCCAGTTCTAAAGTCCAGACAGCCATCTCTCATCAATAAAGCATAAATGCCTTTATATGCCGCACTATTACGCGTCCTTAAGGTAAGGAGGCGGTTTGGCGAAAAATTACAGTCGTTTATTGTTGAAGGTTCGCTCCCTCCATTGATCCAATTAATAACTTCTACAACATCACGAGCAAACCGAGTTTCAATAGCACTGCCATATAGCTCGCCAAAAACACCACACCAATACCACCTGATAATTTTATTCCTTACACTATCATTGTCTGCCTTTTGGCCAAGGATTGCCAGCATTGCAGCAAGCGGGACAATTTGAGTGCTATACGGTAGATCTCTATTAGCA
>QNBT01000032.1 GCA_003644205.1 Planctomycetota bacterium
GCTGCAGCCATTCGGCCACGCGCACATTCGGGATTTTCGAAAAGGTAGAACTGCAGTTTCTCGTGGGCCTTGTCCAGCTCCATGTTGCCTAAGAGCTTGACAACTTCGTCTAAATCATTATATTGGCTGTTCTCCCCCGCCGGCGCCGCTTTTACCGCGTTGAGCCAGTGCCATATCAAATCAGCCGTATCGACCGTTATCGCCTTGCCAAATATCTCTAAAAGCTTGCTCATATTCCCTTCCTACCAAAACAGGCTGCATGTTGCCGAATGTTTTCCACGCCAAAAATATCGACAATAAGAATCCGCCTCTTTATGCATGTTGGGCCGATTCAGGGCCTCCGCGAGCAATTTCAGCGGTGGTTTTCGCAGTTGTGATACCTGTAGTGGTTGTTGCGGTTTTACGCGCGTTACACACGTTACAAGCCGCTCATACAGCAGATATGTTACCCCCCTGCCGTTATTACGAGGTTTATTTTATCGGCTGCAAAATTGCAAAGCATACTGTGATTACGGAATGGAGCAGGCATATTGCAATTTGGCCTGGCAAAATATATAATCAATGAGAACGCAATGAACGGTAAAACAAATTACGAGGTCTAAAAATGCTACTAACCGGAAAAAGACATCCCCCGTCAGGCCGTTCAAGGTCGAATAAGCTCTTTAGCCGCAATGAAAAACACCGCTGGTGCAGGTTGATATTGCCCATAATGGGATTGTTCGCCCTGATATGGTTTTTGATTCGCGTAATTCCGAAGCCGTCTCGCGCCACCTACCCGTGTCAACGCGTTGCTTTCCCCTTAGCCTCAGCCTTTGTCATTTGGCTCGCAGGGATACTCGGCTCAATTGCCGCTGTCCGCAAGGCAAAACGCTGCCTTGCCCGGTCGCGCTATATAGTTTGTATAGTGTTCGCAATCGTCGCCGTTGGCTCTATATGGCTCGCTCAAAGCTTCACCACCGAGGAAGTACTCTTAGCTGATGAGATGGCCTCAAATTCACCTGTTGGTGTCGCCAGAGGTGTCTGCCCAGGCCGTGTGGTATGGGTACACGACCCTGATGCCACCGATTGGGATGGCCCCAAACATGGGTACTGGTGGGAGCCAGAGCATACAAATCAGGCCGCTGTGGAACGGATGATGACCCGTACCATCCAGACGCTCGCCGATCAAAAAAACACGCCTGCTGCATGGGACAAGCTCTTTAAGTACTTTAACAAAACGCACGGCAAAGGCAATGTCGGATACAAACCGGGTGAAAAAATCGTCATTAAGGTAA
Source organism: Planctomycetota bacterium (assembly GCA_003644205.1). GTDB lineage: Bacteria > Planctomycetota > Phycisphaerae > Sedimentisphaerales > Anaerohalosphaeraceae > QNBT01. The sequence goes on from QNBT01000032.1 coordinate 1,275, forward strand.
ATTTGGTCGGTTGTATCAAGGTTTGGGCTCGCCAACCGGTAGAAGACATCGAAGACTACAACCTCAGAAGCGTCGATTATATGAACACCTCACCGCAGATGATAATTGCCCTGCTGAGCCAGCTAACAGACCATGTCGGCGTCAAACAAGCCGACATTACCGTTGGCGATACCCTCTGCTATTTCCCAAACGAGTTCTACGACATGTGCCGGGCCAGGTTTCCGAACGTCCATTACCTGGAGTACCTTGGCAAATTCGGCCGAACAGCCGCAAAGCCATCCTCCGTCCCCCTGTACTGGAGCACACCGGATGCCGCCGGAAAAGAACCGGATTATGCGCCAGTCTCATACGTACAGGCCGATTATCTTATTAACCTTGCCAACCTAAAAAGCCACAACGACCAAGCCGGTATAACCCTCTGCGCTAAGAACCACTACGGCTCACTTGCGAGAAGACCCACACGCCTGGAAGGCTATTATGATATGCACAAAGACTTGCCCTTTAAAACGCCCGGCATGGGTCATTACAGACCACTCGTGGACCTTATGGGCCACAAGCACATCGGCGGCAAGACCCTCCTGTATCTCATCGACGGCCTATATGCCGGCAAACACGCAAAGGAGAGATCACCTCGAAAATGGAACACCGCTCCATTTAACGGCGACTGGACGTCAAGTATTTTCGCCTCGCAGGATCCCGTGGCAATCGATTCGGTCGGCTTCGATTTGCTCTGGAACGAGTGGGACGATGCGCCACACAGACTCGGCACAAACGATTATCTCATAGAGGCGGCACTTGCAAATAATCCACCTTCAGGCTCCTTTTACGACCCCGACCATAAGGGCAATGTGGCTCGTTTGCCCAGCCTCGGCGTGTATGAGCACTGGAACAATCCCACAGACAAGCAGTATTCCCGTAACTTAGGAACCGGCAAAGGTATCGAGCTAATTAAGCTCACCGGCCCCAGCCCCAAAACCTCTGCCAAAAAACTTGCTGAACCATTCATTTATGATGGCTATAAGTGAACGTACTGGCTATTCTGCCTTTTCAGCACCGCAGTGTTCGCAGAAAGGCAGCAGTGAATGACGAATTTCTTCACACTTACCGCACTTCTCATAAAGTCTCGTCCCGCAGGCCGGGCAAGTATAAACTTCCTGCTTGCCAACATCCCCCTGCCCTGCCAAGAGCATACTCTTGCCTCTGCCCCCCGCCGCGTAACGCAGCGGCCCAATGCGAATTGGTTTGCCGCAGATTGGGCACCCATTTTTGTCGTAGGCCTCCTGATATTGTTTTATCAGCCAGTCCTTCTTCGGTGAAATAAGCCGTTTGAGCAGATAAACCAATAGCTTAAGTACGACGGCAAGGGCTATCAGGATTGTAACTTCAACGCCGCAATCTTCAAGCGATGCTTTTTTCTCAACTCGTTAACACCCAAAACAGAAGAACACCTAAAACAAGACTTAAAAGAACAATAAAAAATCGCTGTGACCATGGACCCTTCAATTTCTTGTTTGCATTCATAATTCTACTCCCTTGTCTTTAATGTATGTCTGCAAACTCATGTTCGGGCAAATGTTATTGCGTTTATAGTCGAATCTCAGACAGTCATTGAGCCCTTCCGGGCTGAACCTGCGATTCCACTTCGCTTAGATAGGCTAAAGTTCGCTCGAGTTTGTCGGTCAGGTGCTTCAGTTTAAGCATCGTTCTTACGCGCGTAATCAGTTCCCACTTGTTCACCGGCTTGCTTAGAAAATCGTCCGTCCCGCAGTTAATTGCCCTTTCGATGTCACCTAATTCGCCTAATGCGGTAACCATAATTATTGGAATGTGAGCGGTTTTCGCATCGTTCTTCAATCTCTTGCACACCTCGAAACCGCTCATCTTCGGCATCATAACGTCTAACAGAATCAAATCAGGTGGTGCCTTCTCTACAATATCAATTGCTTCCGGCCCGTTCGCGGCCGCGACCGTTCTGCAATCAACGTCCTCGAGATATGCAAGCAGTAATTCCATGTTCTGCTTGTTGTCATCCACAACAAGCACTGTGGCAACTGAATCGTCCACCTTTTGTTCTTTTTTCATCTGAAAACTCTCTCTCAAATCCAATTACTTCGTCATTCGAAATTCGGTATCCGAATATACATCGAGCATCGAGTACCAAGCAGTGAGGTCCCCCGGCTTGCGCCGGTGGGCTTCTGTCTTCTGTCTTCTAACTTCTAACTTCTAACTTCTGTCTTCAACTGTGCTTTTCAAGAAAATCACGTATCTGGGGCCTGATGTAGATATTTTCGAGGTCAACCATCTCACGTACAGCCCCGGCACAAATCGCCGCCATATCAGCCGTCTGGGCCTCGGCATCCACAAAAAAGACCTGTTTGTCCTTCATTTTGCACAGCCCCCCTCCCGCCCCGCCCATCGGCTCGGTACGGATACTCACACCGTTATGCTCCAAAAGCGCCAAAAGTTCCTCTAAGACCGCTTCAGCTTCCATCGTTCAAGAAAAACCCGCTTGTATGTCGATAAACAGATAACCGTTGCTGACACCGGCCGTTATGTTAGCACATTGACTTTGACGATACAAATAGTTTCTTAAACTACCGTTTTCACAATCAGAGAGGTCCTTTTTGGCAGGTATTCTTGAAAAACGCAGAACTTTGCATAAGCAGTTAGCCGAACAGCAATACACAAACGACCAGTTGCAATCACAAATCGAACAATTGCAGACGCTGGCCAATCTCGGCATGGTCTCAGCCATGATTGCCCACGAAATCAATAATATCCTAACCCCGTTGGAAAATTACGCCCACCTGGCAATCCAGAACCCCGACGACGAGGCTTTAATATTCAAAGCCCTCCGAAAGACCGCCGCCAACTCACAACGGGCGTCAAAAATCCTCGAAGCTATCCTTTCCATGACCAACGACCAGGACCAGGTAAAAACTGATTGCCGTATCAACGCCCTTGTCGATGATGTCTTCTTGTGTCTGGCAAGAGATTTCGCCAGGGATAATATTAACGTGAGTATTCAAATTCCTGAAGATTTAACGGTTCGTGCGCAGCCGGTTTGTTTGCAGCAGGTCCTGATGAACCTGATTCTAAACGCTCGCGAGGCGATGTTGCCGAAAGGCGGCAAACTGACAATCCGGGCCGGGCAATCACACGATTCCGTCATGATAGAAGTCGCCGACACCGGCTGCGGAATCGAGCCTGACAACCTTGCCAAAATCTTCCAGCCGTTCTTCACCACAAAAGACAATAAATCAAAATCCGAGCGCCCCGGGGCCGGTCTTGGTCTGGCTTTCTGCAAGAAAGTAGTTGATGGACACAACGGGATAATCTCGGTAGAATCAGAACCCGGCCGCGGAACAACGTTCAAAATAATACTGCCAAAGGACTCATAGGCCCAAAGCCTTTTCGGACCGGATGTGTGAACGATGACTGCTTTTCTTGAAAATATCGCACGCATTGCGGCGATGCTGATGCTGCTGGTTTGTTCAGCCGTTATGTCCGGCTCGGAAACCGCTTTTTCCAATCTTTCACACCGTCAACTAAAAATCTTTCAGACTTCTGCAAAAAGACTGCAGGCCCTTGCAGCAAGGCTCTTAGACAATCCCAGGCGTCTGTTGACCAGCCTCTTGTTCGGCAATATGCTTGTCAACGTCTTATATTTTGCTCTGGCCGGCGTGTTGAGTCTCGGCCTCGCCAGGCAAATCGGTCCCGTAGCCGGTCTCGTAACCGCAGTGGCGGCATTTTTCGTACTTTTGTTATTCGGTGAGATGCTTCCGAAATCGTTGGCCTATTCGCACCCAAGGCAATTTTGCATTGCTGCCGCCCCGATAAGCTTTCTCTGTACCCGTATCCTGACGCCCGCCCTGAAAATTCTCGAATTCACATTCATCACCCCCCTGCTGCGACTCTTAACAGGGTCGGAAGAGTCGGTCGGCCCCGGCAACAACGTAACGCCCGAGCAATTCAAAACCCTTATCGACTCCTGCCGGCAAAGGGGCCCGGACACCAGCCAGGAGAACCGGTTGTTCGCCGAAGTTGTAGAACTGGGATTTCTAAAAGTCCGTCACGTCATGCGACCAAGAGTTGACATGATTATCTGTGCCGCAACTGATTCAGCCGAGAAAATCCGGCGACTCATGGCCGAAAACAAACTCACGAAAATACCGGTCTATACAAAGCAGCCGGACAATATCATCGGATACATCCATCAGAGGAATTTGCTGCTGAACCCGGATATACCGGTCGCAAAGATGCTGAAAAAAGTCAATTTCGTGCCCGAGCAGAAAAGCGTCGAGTCCCTGCTTGAGTTCTTCAGGAAAAGCAAGACGGATATGGCAGTCGTTGTTGACGAATACGGTGGAATTGCAGGTACCGTTTCGGTGGAAGATATTGTCGAAGAATTGATTGGCCCAATTGAGCCGCCTATTTCCCCTGAACCCATCGAGCAAACCGGACCGCTGCAGTACCGACTGGCCGCCAATCTGGCCATCCATGACTGGGCCCAGGCATTTGGCATTGACCCGGGCCAGTCTCGCCTGGCTACCGTTGGCGGACTTGTTACCGCCCTGCTCGGAAAAATTCCTAAGCAAGGCGATATGGCGTATTTGGGGAATCTGAAGTTTACCGTCGAAAAGGCGCGAAAACACCGAATTGAGACTCTCCTCTTGTCGCTCGAACCCGTTTCACCACAAACCAGGATGGGATAAATACTATGGCTTTGATTTATCAAATCCCTGCTTGTGTACTGCTGGTTGCCCTCGGCGCCTTTTTTGGGGGCTCTGAGACCGGCATCTATCGCCTTAGCCGATTCCGCCTCAGGCTTGGGATAGAAGAGAAACGTCCCTTTTACCCTCTTCTCGGCAAAGTCATGGACGATAGCACCGGCTTGGTCTTTTCCATGCTCATAGGCAACAATCTGGTTCACTATCTCATCACCTGTGTCGTTATGGCCATGTTGTTGACAAAGGTTACGAGCACTCATGCCGCCCAACTGTATGCAACCTGCCTGGTAACACCAATACTTTTCATATTCTCAGAGGTAATCCCGAAAAACGTCTATTACAACCGCGCCAATGTCCTCATGCCACGTTTCGCACCTCTGCTGTGGTTCTTCCACAAGCTTTTCACGTACTCCGGAGCCATCGGCCTGCTTAAGACAATTTCCCGAATCTTCACCACCATCTTGGGTTTGCCTGCTACCACTTCCGGGGCAGTTACCGCCGCTCGCACGGGCTATATAAGACAGATAATTCGTGAAACCCACGATGAAGGGTTCCTGAGCCCTGTGCAAAACGACATCATGAATCGCCTCATAAACATCCCCCAAATTACCATCGCTTCGGTCATGACTCCAATCGCCAAAACCGAGATGCTCGATATAGACAGCACCCGAACTGAAGTAATGACAAAACTGGGCCGCTGTCCCTATACGCGATTGCCGGTCTATGAGCAAAACCGCAATAACATCGTCGGCTTTGTGAACATTTATGAGGTTCTGCAAAGCGGAGATGACTTTCAGAATCTCCGTCAGTTTGTCGGGCAGATCGGCCGATTGGACGCTACTACCTCGGTGATTGACGCTATAAACCGAATGCTAATGCAAAATCACAAAATTGTTTTGGTCATACCCGATTACACCCGCCGCAAGCGGCCCTTTGGTATTGTTACAATGAAGGACCTCGTCGAAGAACTCACCGGCGAACTCGCTCAATGGTAATAGGCCCACCTCCCCCCTACCGCTCCAGGATTAAACCAACCGTTATATTTTGACGTTCAAAAAGGGCTTAAAAATAAATGCGAACACCATCGAGGCGACAAAGAAATAAATCAACCACCATCCGGTGCCGCTGGTCAGGCTCAGACGGTCGGGATATTCAATGCTGATAGATTGAACAACCGAATCGCGGCTGAAAGGTCTCTCACTCGGATGCAGAAGAATATCAGACCAATGCCAACCAGGTCGTTGTATGCTTACACGCATAAAACCTTCACCAACCGCCAATTGTTTTTTAACTTGCTCGTTATCCACCTGGAAAATTATGTTGCTTAATCCATTCTTACGTGCCTTGATTTTCCAGTATATCTGCCGTTCGGTAAAAGCGCGTGTCTGGTCGATAGTAACATCAGCAGCAGGTATAGAGGCAATGCTCACATCGGGCCAGGCAGAATCGATATCACCGTTAAGCTGCATAATGACTAAAGCTTCTTCGCCCGGTAGTAATGGTCGGGCCTGATACCACAGTGCCATCTGCGCCATTATTAAGCATATCGGAACAATCACCACTAACAAGGGTCGAATGGCGTGAAATAACAGGCCGACAGCACCTCTGAAAACTTCACCCTGAGCCTTTAATGTTACCGATATACTGTCTTTGAAAAGCCTCATTGCGAGCAGATTGGCCTTGATGTTGTCTTTAACCCGGCCGATGGCGTCCTGATTGGAAGTGTACTTCCAAAGAATCAGCAAAATCACGCCCATCACGGCTGAGATGACTGTAATCGACAGCCAGCCCGGCACCGCAGCCACAAAAACCGTCAGGCCCCTGCCGGCGGCGTTCAGTGGCACGTTCAGCCAGGCTATAATTTGCGCCAGAAAACTCATCATTCGATATAACCCAAACCGCGGAGCTGGTCGGTCACCTGCTTGTCATCATCGGTTGTCTCGTGTTTAGCCACTTCCGTCTCGATGATGTGAGTAATAAATTCTTCCACACCACTGTACCCGGCCGCCTCGGCTGCTTCCTTGGCACGTGCAAAAAGATTCGAGTCAATTTTTATCTTAGCCATCTCTTTCGCTTCCTCAATCAACTGTAATAAATAATTCATGAACTAAAAATGTTCTTTCCCTGCATAGACACCGGCACATCCAATCCAAACTCAGTCAGAACCGACGGCGCCATATCTATTAAAGCCGGCCCCTGGGCAGCAATAGGCCTGTTGGCAAAGACAACACCCGGCACCTCTGAAACATCGGCGCAGTGGTCGGCACTCCACACTGAGTCGTTATCCAGCAATACCTCCTTTGTCATATCACCCAAACAAGTGGCCCATGAGGCACGGTACCCACGGCGATAACCGATGACTATATCCGGGGCCAGCTCCGTCGCAGGCCCACGATAAGCCTTATCTGTACGGTGCGCCTGGCGAATAACCTGTTTGCCGTTCGTGTCCCTGACCGCTTCGAGCTTCGTTACCAATTCGTTGAGAAGTTCCTCTTTTTCCTGACCGGTCTCTACAATACCGTCCCGTTCACGCCCCTTAAGATTGATATACAACCCATTTATTCCCAATCCATACGCCCTCGTTTGCGACCAGTCAACATCGCTCAAGACAGAGGTGCTCTCCGCCGGTCCTAAGTAGCCATTATCCCGCAGCCAGGTGTTGAGGTTGAATTGCCTCTTGAAGTTGGCAAAGCCATGGTCACTCATCACGATAATGGTGGCCTCGTTACCATAGCGCTTCAGGATGTCACCAACGGCTGAATCCAATCTTTGATAAATGCCCTGTAGATGGCCGAAATAGTCTTTGGCTGCTTTGGCCGAGCGCACGGGGTGTTTCTCATCCGAATCCCACCAGAACATGTGCGACTGCAAATCCGTGCTCGAAAAGTAAAAGAAAAGCAATCCGTCATCATAATTCTTCAGGGCGTAGTCTAACAGATTAAAACGCTCGTCAAGCACATAACCGGCTTGCGTAGCATACTCAGCATCGGTAAATATCTTATTGGATAGGGCCTTATGGTCCTCCTGGAAACCAGTGGTATAAAACAGGCCCAACTTGTCCGATATCTCGCCAATGAACTCGGCCGGCTCGGTAATATGCAGGTACGCGTCGGATGGGTCCGTGTTGATGGGTGTTACATACAGCCTGAAGTTCGGCTCCACTTCCTGCAGGTAGAAACGACATATCCCGCTGATGTGTTTGTCCGGCAGAAAAACAGGCATAGACAAATCGAAGTCCACTTTAAGCCAACGGCTCCACTGCCCCTGTTTAAGCAGGACTTTATGCTCCTGCATCTCAATCACCGCAGTTCCCGCTTGTTTATCACGATGCACAACAAAGTCAACAGTGCTGGCTTTCGGCTCTATGAGCAAAGTATTTGTCGGGCCGACTAATTGCGCCGTTGCCCTTTCATTCTCGAAGAAAAGCATCGAGCGCTTACCACCACCTTCATCTCTTGTTCGGACGGGACCATCCTCGGAATAATGCTGGTACGTCCCGTACGTGCCTAACAAGTCGGGAGTGCCCAAACCGGCCAGACACCTGTGATTGCCGTACTTTGACGGGCTTGGAGGATAATCAGACGGCAGGTCATAAAACGTGGAGCTGATTCCCGCCTTATCCAGGTAATCCCAGAAAGGAACACCCTGCCTTCTGAGCAGCGTCTGAGCAGGTTTATGATTGAAAGGCCAAAAATCCAGTTGCAGCTTGTGGTCTCCTATTTCCCAGTAACCGGCACCAGCAACCGTCTCGGCAACGGAGAAGAATGGGAGGCACTGGTTTTCGGGATGCCGATGGATGAAATCGAAGATTCCGTGGCTGCCTGGGCCGGCACCATTTATAAAGTTGGCCCAGGCCACCGGACTTTGAGGTGGTATGCTCGTGCCTAACGTCCTGAACCCCCCGGCCTCGGCAAGAGATGCAAAAGCAGGCAGTCTGCCCGCACGCATCATCCTTTGTGACAAAATCGGGTCCATACCATCTAAGCCGATGATAATCACCTTCTTGCCGGTTCTGCCTTTGCCCTTACCGGCATACGCCGACCCGGCGTTAAGCCCTGCGGCAAGTGCTGTGGCAGCTATCGTGGACTGTTTAATAAAATCTCTTCTGTTAATCGCTTTTTTACTCACCGTTTACCCCCTTTGTCTTATTTTGAACCTTCGCATTCTCATCATCGCCGTCAGCGTCCGCCACGGCCAATGCCCTTCCATCCATATACTTCGGTACCTCAACACCGAACATGTCCAGTACCGTCGGGCCTATATCCATCAATCTTGCCTCTTCTGTATCAATACGCCGGTTGCAGAAAAGAACACCCGGAACTAAAGACGGATCAAGACAGTGGTCACCACTCCAGGCCTTCGTATTGTCATGGAATATCTGCTCGGTTATCTCGCCGACGGCACTCTCCCACGATGCACGATAACCCTTATTAAATCCCACAAACAAATCCGGTGCCTCGCCCTTATAAGGCCCGCTGTAAACCTTCAACGCGTTATAAACCTGTTTGACGGCGGGCTGATTCCTTACGGGGTCATGCAATTGACTTATCTTTGCCGCTATCTCGTCCCGTAATTGTGCAGCTTCGGCGCCCTGCTCTACAATCCCCTGTGATTCCCTGCCTTTAAGATTAACAAAGATACCCCCAAGCCCGTTTGCGAAAGCACGGGTTTGCGACCAGTCAACCGCGGAAAGATATTTCCCCTCGCGCTGGCCGTCCTTAACCGTAAGATAGCCGTTCTCCTCAAGCCAGCGGTTAATATCCACGCCGTACCGAAAACTATTGAAGCCATGGTCGGAAATCACCATCAGCACGGTGTCTTTACCCCTGCACCGCTCCAGCGTCCTTCCGACCAGAGCATCCATGCGTCTGTATAACTGTTCAATGGCGTTACGCCCCTTATTTTCGCCGCGCTCGCCGCGAGCGGGATGTTCTTCATCGATATCACGCCAGAATGTATGTTGAATCCGGTCGGTTCCGTCAAAAACACAGACACACAAACCCTGTTTGACCTTGTCTAAGGAATCGAAAAACATCTTCTCACGCTCGGCGTCCATAGTCAGACTTTGCTGCATGAACCCGTCATCGTCCAGAACATTTTCATTAAGCGCCCAACTATCCTCGGCTAAGCCAAGCGTAGCAAATGAACCCTGCAGCTTTGAAAGATAGGTTGAGTAAACAACCGGATGGCTGATAGGCATAGCGGGCTTTTCCGGGTCTATATTTACGGGAGTAACATATAATTCAAATTCCGGCTCAGTCCCTAACAGCAGGAATTTACAGATACCATGGACCTTTATTCCGAATCCTGCTTTGAAGTCAACCTTTATCCAGTCCGTATATACGCCTTTTGTGAGTGTGTATTTATCGCCGCTGATTTTGAGAGCCGCACGGTCCGCATCTTTTATGGTAACAACAAAGGGGCATTTCAGGAAATCGCCGTTTTTACTGAATGGACTTGCGCAGCCGATAAGCTCGGATTTTACCGTGTTGCCTTGTCTTTTGACATAATAGTTTTCGCCACCTGTGTGCTCGACATTTTCCTCGGCACATGTCGTATAAAACGAAAACATCCCCTGCGTCCCGCGAAGGTCCGGCACACACAGACCCGATAGTTGCACACCATAGAACTTTTCCGGCGGAAATGTAATAGGGACCCGTAAGACGCTGCTGAACACTCCGTGCTCGCCCAAGGTTACCCAGAATGGCTTGCCTTTTCGCAGCAGACGAATATCGGCCTTGCCTATTGGAAACTGATACTTGCCCAGATTTAACACACGCCTCGGCCCTCTTATATCGACCGAGCTTAGTTTCGGCTGATACGTGCGCTTATCCCGTGTGAGAAAATCAAAGATATTGTGTTTGCCGGGATTGGCGCCCGTCTGAAATGAAGACCACGCCACCGGAGAAATGGAAGGGATGGTGGTAGCCAATGGCTTAAAACACCCCTCCTCACGCAGCTTAGCTAAGTTCGGCAGCTTTCCCTCGGCTAAGAATTTCTCCGTCAGGGCGTGGTCCATCCCATCCAGACCCAATACCACGAACTTTTTGATTCTGCTGCGTTTGAAGGCGCCCCGCCCGCGAATCGCCCTAATCACATAGCGTATCGGCCAGGTAAAAATCGCCAACATACCGACAAAGACGGCGCCGAATATAGCCAGAAAAGAACCGGCCACGGCAAAACCCGCACCGGGGCCGATATACGCATCAGCCCTGGCAGGCATAGCCAACACAAAAATCGCAACTAAAAGCAGAAACTTGAGCATTTGGCCTCCGCGGTTGGCTCTCGCTTTTTTATTACCCTGCCCCACAAATTGAGTTGTGGATGTTTTAGTCTTTGATGTCATACTTCTATCTTTAATCGCTTATTTCGCAAAAAAACAACTTGTTTTATACCTATTTCGGCACATATAAGTTCGGCCCAATAGACCTGCCCCCTTAACCCTTTTGCAGACCTGATCTTAACATAATTAAATATCTCATACAAGCAAATTCAGATTATCACCTGTTCATCTCTATCTCTTCGTCAACTCTATAAGGGAATCTTCTGCCCTCCAAGAGTTTTTCCTTGTATTGACTGTTAAATTTGCTATAATATCATCATCTTGTACTACTGGGTCGCAAGAAGGAGGAAAATGAGCATTAGAACAAGATTGCGTATCTGGCTGATAATACTGATATCAACATTTGGCGTGTGTTGGTCAACCGCCCAGGCCAAAATCATCTA
>QNBT01000033.1 GCA_003644205.1 Planctomycetota bacterium
GCCTATGCACCACCGACAGGGGCGATTACATATTCAGCATCCTGGCCACCGGCGCCAACGGCCAAACAAGAACCGCCATAAACGACATCGCAAAAGCAATCATCGAAAACACAAAATAACCACGCTTGTTATCCCGAGCTTGCCGAGGAATCTGCTAAAAAAGTCATTCTGAGCGCAGCGAAGAATCTATTCAAAATGGCCCCGCGCAGCGGCTCCATAATGTTTCATTTTGCATTTTGATTTTTGCATTTCTCTTTTGCGTGCCACCCTTTTCCCCGAAAAGGGTGCATCTTGTAGGGTGCGACGTCTCGCACCATTATTATCTGCTGAACGCAGTGAAGTCCCGACTCGTCGGGACCCCTCACCGCGGAAATACTTTCAGGAATCCAACCCCGTCTTTCTCAAACTCAACGCTGTCTTTGTTTATCTTCTTAACGGTAACTCCCATTATCTCATCACCTTCGTAAAGTATCTCGTTGCCTACTGCTATCGAGCGGCCGGTCTCAGCCCACAGAATGCTTCTCAACGCTATCCCCACATCTATAAGTGTTTTCTCCTCAAGTGTTTTATCATCGCCTTCCTGAACCACCACAACGGCCTCTTCTGCCCACTCCCCCGTCACCGGATCCTGTCTCCAGGTGGTATCCATTGGGTCGCGAAGAGTCTCGGGATACTTCGGCGGTTTCTCCCAATCGATTTGGACATCACCCCTTGCAGTAGCGGGCTGCGCAGTCGTATCTGCCTGCTCGAGCGTACCGGCGAGCTTCTTCTTAGCAAGGCTCCGGCTGAATGTCGAAGTCAGCACGAGTAAGAGAACAACAAACAGTACCACCATCAGCACCATTGTTGTTCTCCGCCTTTTATTACTAACAGTGCCAATGACGCCGAGGGAGGCGAATTCCGCCAAACCACCACCTCCGGCAGGCAGGATTTCTTTACCACCGCCAATTTTGGGCCGCTTAGGTGCTATAGGTACATCTTTCGACACAAAACCATCTTGCCGCCGCATATTCTTACCTTCGCTCGGCGAGTCCGTCCGGCCACCCCCTGATTCGTCCGAATCGGCGACGCCGGGCTTTGGAACAGAAAGACCATCAAAGATCGATGAGACTTTCCTGTGGAGTCCGGTTTTTCGTTTTGCCATTGCTCACCTCTTCTGCTAATTGCATATATTCAATCGCTCCTCGGCTCCCTTCATCATACGTTATCACCGATTCGCCCGCACTTGGTGCTTCGGCCAGTCGAATATTCCGATGTATCACTGTGCTGAACACAAGCTCACCGAAAAATTCTCTCAGTTGTCGTTGCACGTCCCGGCTCAAATGTGTTCTGCCTTCCACAAAGGTCAGAAGAACTCCCAGAATCTGCAACTTACGATTAAAGCGTTCTTTCACTATGTTTATCGTCTCAAGCAGTTGTCTGAGTCCCTCCAAGGCGTAATAATGTGTCTGAACGGGAATCAGCACCTCGCCGCAAGCAACCAATGCGTTTAACGTCAATATCCCCAGCGAGGGGGAACAATCAATGAAACACACATCATAAATATTACCAAGGTCCGCAAGCTGTTGCTTGAGCACACATTCTCTGCGGAAAAGTGTCGCCAATTCAATATCCGCACCTGAAAGCAGGATATTGCTCGGCACCAGACTAACGCCAGATATGTAAGTCCGGCGTACCACCTTTGATATCGGAATCTGGCTGTTCGTCAGGGCCTCATATATGCTGATATCCAGCTCTTCAGGATTACACCCCAGACCCAATGTGGTGTGTCCTTGCGGATCAATATCCACGATCAGTACCCTGTAACCTTTCCTGGCAAAAGCAACAGCAAGATTAACTGCCGTGGTCGTCTTACCACAGCCACCTTTTTGATTCGCTATCGCTATTATTCTCATCATTTAACCTCATCTGGGCCGGTACAAAATCAATTTCAATAACTCAAATTACTTCTTCGATTGCAGGGCTTACGGCACCCGGCCCCTCTTCCTTAATCTTGTCTTCTTCCGGTACTCTCACAAAAACGCTCAAAATCAGCTTTGCCTCGGGTGGCGAATCCTCTTTACGCGACCGAGTAATAGTAAAATTGTCTATGAAAACAACAGGCTCATACCGTTCCAGTTGATTAACGAACCTGGCGAATTTCCTGAAACTGCCGGAAAAGCTCACCTCCACAGAGGCCGTGCCTATATCGTAGCAGTTCGGTATTAACGAATATGATTCGCTGTCTATCCCCCTGCTTTGAAATGTGTCAACGCCTATCTCATCGGCTATCCCACTTATGCTGAACCATATTTTGTCCAACTCATCCACATCCGCTACAAATCTATCCAGTTCACCCTTTAGCGCCTTTACCTTTTGGGTCAGAATGCCCCGAGCCTGTTCTCTGGCGGCGGCTTTCGAACTGTCGTACATTAACTGTTTTTGCATCAACTTTTCGCCCAGAAGTGCTGACTCCTTTCGCTGTGGCAGCATCAAAAACATGTGAATTGCAACAAAAGCTATCAACGCTCCGCCCCAGAGCAATGCTAATATTATCAGAGATTTTCTGTGAATCGGATTCATTACACTCTCGGTATTTAATAGGGCCTAAAAACACACTCGATTACATAATTCATGACGTTTTTTCTTTTATCTGTCGCTTGTGCAATGAGCCTTATGTTGTCGGTTCTGTCCTTCAGGGCACTCGACTCATTTAAGGCACTTAAAAGCCTCAACACCGCCTCATCACTGCCTCGGGTGCGTCGGCCGTAAAGGCCTATGTATAATATCCGCTTTGGTGCCTGAATAGGGATTTGCCTTGATGGATTCTTTCTCTGAGGCACCACCCTCGTTACAATCTCGGTTTTTATATCGAGACTCGATAGAACAAGAGAAGCGGGTATATTCTCCGCCAATACCTGTAATACAGGAGACCATTGTATTTGCTGGGGCAAGGTGTCATCTAATTCAACAAAGCACTTACCCATATCCTCTATGTTCTTCTCGGTATCCTGCTTAAACCTCACACTATTGGTAAGTTTGAATATGTCCATCTGAATAGTCGTCAAAAGACGCTTCTGATTTTTCAGCACTATCCCGCCCCGTATGTAGTTGCCGAGCGTTATTATGGTGGCAACAATGGGCACAGCGATGACGATTGCCAGAAGACCGGCTCCAGCCGGTCTGGTCCTTACCGGGATGCCCTGGCCTTTAAGTAAATCAATGGTCAGCATCTTAAATCGTCCTCATCGCAAGCCCGGCTGCTAATGCCAGCCGGCAGCCGTGCTCTTTAAGCGTCTTCGCACTGCGGCCGCTGCCTTCAAAATGCATCCTGTCGAACGGATTCCATACTACTGCTTCAATCGGCAACTGGCTGTTTAGAAGCTCAACAAAACCCTTCGCCTGGGCAAAACCACCACATACATATATCTTGCGCACCGTTTGCCCCTCCTGGGCACTGTAATATCGCAATGTCCGTACAATATCACTGGTCAATCGGGCAATGGCCGTCCTCATACTCGCTTCAATTCCCGCAACTTCTCTGTCGCTGTTGCCGTGCACGACATCCCGAACAACCTGTAAAGAAAGGTTGTGCTTGCCGGCAATATCGGCAACAATTTCATCCGCGGCATGAGGAATGTCGCGCACAAACGGAACACCATCTGAACCCAAAATGGCAAAGTTCGTGAATTTGCTGCCTACACAAATGATGCCTACAGGTTCGGCGTTATCACGCTTTTCACACTCCAAAAAACAGTTTAACAATGCCAGCCCGTCAACGTCGATAAGAACACAATTCAATGACGCTGCTTTAACAACCTGGCTCTTATGGCCTATTATCCCCATAGTTGCAGCCGCCAACATACCACGAATTGCCCGGCTCTTTTGAGAGTTGTTTGCTTCCGCCAAATCACCGACCGTATTATTTTTGAACAACTGGTAATCTACTATGTATTGACCCTCCTCAAACGGACAAGCCTGCTGAGCTTCGGATAGAACCACCGTTTCGATTTCTTCGGCGCCAACCGCTGGAAACCGGAAACGCCGAATGGCCACATTCGGACCGCTTATCCCACATACAGCGTATTTCGTTTTGATATGGGCGGATTTGATGCATTCGCGTATGGCCTTTACTACGTTGTCTATCTTCGCCTGCTCGTCTTGGTCATCTTGAGCAATCTGCGTCCAACCAGCCGTTATCACGCTGTACCCCTGCCTGTCTTGTCGCAATTGTACCGCTTTTATGTAACTTGAGCCTACATCAAGCCCGAATACGTCCCTGCTGCCGTAAAAAAGACGCTTGAAATTTAACATACTTCCATGTTCTTTTCGTTGCAACATTCTACCAAAACAACATCCACTATGTCCTATATATACACCTTCTCTGTGTTCACTATATATAATTCGGATTTTTGTCGGGCTTAGTTCAGCGGATTAAATGCACCGATTGAATTATTTTGCCCTCCTGACTACAGTCTATGGAACCCATACCAACCTTTTGTTTTCTTAAGTCTTTGTAATACAAACACTTATATCAACATCACAATAAACCGCTAAAACGCTCAAGGCCAAAGGCTCGACGTTCATGGCAAGGCTCTTCACCCCAAATCAGAGCCGGGAATCGCTCCATCCGCCCGGAATCGGCACGTACTTGCTCTGCAACCACATATCTCCAGGCAAGATGCCTGTCAAAAGACGCTCATCGAAGTAGTAACACCTGCGAAAACCGTTGCTGCCCTCGGCAACAATGCCTTGTACAGATTCGGTAATAGAACCGGCAACAATCAAAATGTCCTTGCCGTTCGGATTCACGTTCCGCCTGGCTCCCAACCCGGTGGTACTACTTACATTCTCAGCCCCCCAACCGCCCCCACATGACGTTATCGCCGCCTGTACCACTACTGACGCCGCTGTCTGGGATGAATAGGGGTCCACCAACTGCCTTTCCCACTTACTTGACGGCAGAGCCGCTCGAAAACCGACCGGCTGATAAGTCAAAACCGAACCTCCCGCATTTGTATAGACCTCCGGGAGATTCGGATTGCCGCTATACCGTGGAACATTAGAACTCAACTGTGGGTCAATTACCTTCACTGCCCCGAATTGGGAAAACAGGCCCAAAACATTTTCGTTTTCCATGGCCGGGACAAGCTTAATTAAATTCCCTCCTTCATACTCCGCCGGTTCTTGTGGCCCGGCATATAATACGGGATGAACTACCCAGATGTTGCCTGTTGCGACAACCATAAGCCGACCTTTTAGCTTACTATAAAGCCTCGTACCTGCCATGACCATGTTCCCATCGGCGTCGATACCTACTGCACCACCTATGATTACATTCCCATTAACAAAAATCTGGCCACCAGAGGCCGCGCTCGCCATCCCGCCCATCGGAGAAGATACCTTCTGCCTTACGTATGTGGATGTTATCGGATAGTCTATCGACGCACTGCTGTCGGCATAATGATAACCATAGATGGGATATAGTGTATAGGGATTTACCTGGCCCGAGGCAAGAATATAGTCATTCCCGGCACCCTCAGTACAACATACCGTGCAGTTGTTCGTTACACGTACCATTCCCGCCCCCAAGCCGTCAACGTAGAATTGAAGTTGAACAGCCGGCTCCAGGGACCAATCGCCGCTTACTAATTCTACGGCACTATCTGCCAGAGGTGCATTCGCGCCGGAAAAGTCGAACGTGCCCGACGTGCTACTCTTAAAACGAGCGACCTTTGCTGCTGCGCTGGTGTTAGCACCGGCGCTTTCTGGATCGGTTACATTGCACTGAGGCTGATCAAAATAAATGCCTTTCTCAAAAAGGTCAATCAGGCTACTGTACTTATCCTTGCTATGACCCCACCATGTATAGCGCGACTCCCCCATCGAGACATGGTAGTTGAACTTTGGCTTATCTCGTTTCCACACGTCGATATCCACAATGTCGTCCTCCGGCGCGCCCTCACAATTGATGTGTATCGGCATCTCTATAATATCTTCACCCGTAAACCAAGCACGCCTCGAACCCCACATTCCAGACGGTATTTCGCAAAGGCCCATATCCCATCCGCCCACTGCCTGTACCACATGGGATTGTATCCTTTTCTTAAACAAACCATAATAACCCTCTGACACTATCTTGTACACAGGCTGGGTCCCCAAAAAACGGTCAAAGCTGATAGTGTAATTGAAGCCGCCTCTGCCAAAGCCTCCAAGTAATGAATTTTCCCTTATCATTCGTGTTGTTTCTGTGCCCGTACCTCTGCCTCTGCCTCTGACTCTGCCGCCCTTTTTCACCCCGCTAAGAACATCAGCCTGCTGATGCATCCAACGAATTGCTGCCTCATACCCGGCCTCGGCCGCCAGTTCCGACATCGCCTGGTCCCGTAAGTTTGCTGCACGACGTCTCGCTCCGTAGGCTGCTGTTAGAATTCCAAAACCCAAAATCATAAGTGCGAAAACAACCACCACAGCCAACACAAGAACTGAACCCTTGTTCCGCTTCTTAGCGAACCTTTTGTTTGTATATTTCGTAACCAACCCCCCGCTTCCTCTAATTAATGTGTTCGAGTTACCTCTTAAAATTCCAAATCAGTTCCGCATCAGTGTTGCCGCCATTATCGTAATCATTTTGCCGTCATCAGGGTCGGTCAGTGTCAACTTCATCCTGACGCTGCCGTGTCCGATCTTATTAAACCTTGACCGGCTGAACTCCACATCCGTAACATTGTCCGCGATAGCAACGCTCCTGCCGGCACTTCGCCTCGCTCCATGAGGGTAGGAACCATAATCAACCATCAATTTCCTGCTCTGCCTGTCAAGATAGAACCGTGCATACTCTGTAGCTTCCGTCCCGAAGCCTTTGTTGGATTGACCACGACCGCTACCGAATCTCATCCGCCTGTTACCCCAATATCTGAATTCCACTATCTCACCACTTACCATCTCCCGGTTCGATTTGATGATACGTGAAATCTCACAGTTGTTGTAGTCGCTCTTTCTGCCGATCCGGTCGAATATCGCTGCTACCGCATGTCCGTCAATTTCTATTTGCCTGTTCGACAGATTATAACTCTCAAGCCAATATCGCTGACCTCCGATTAAAAGTACGAGGATTGCGGATATGGGGACCATCATGATCGCTCCCGCAATCACCACTTCTATCAACGTCATGCCCTTTGCAAATCTCCGTTTGCCACTGAATAAAGAACTGTGAGATTTCATCTTCAACCACCCGCCTGGTCTATTCTGGCGTTCGTTGCTAACACAACTGCCGGATCCGTATCCTCAACCGGACTGTTGCTGATTTTGGTGTGCCATCGTACCGTTACGGTCAGCGGAATCAGCCTCATATAGCCTAACGGACGGCTCAATGTTATACGCATCGGGATACCATCAATAGTTAATTCATAAACACACTTGATAGAGAACATTTTGGTAACTTCGTCAACTTCGTAGGTGTCTTCGATATATTCGAATCCCATGTCCAATTCGAGCGGATTCGGCGTGCCGTCAACTGCCCTTGCGTAAAAAATTGAGCCTCCGTTGCCCTTCCAGTCCTCCAGCAAGAAGTGCCCCACCCGTGTGCTTAAGCTGTATGCGCGCGCAATGCGCCTCTGACACACACCGTGATATCCGTAGCTTAGTACACCCGTTGCCGCCACACTTACAACCACGGTGGCTATAAGAACTTCTACAAACGTCATGCCGTGTGCAAGCTTTGTTCCTTTACCGGGCATCCTTCATCACCCACACTCTCCGTTACAATTACACACACAGCGAAGAAAGAAAAGCCTTCCCTTTGTCCTTTATTATGGACAAAAAGAAAGTGAGGGGCGTCCCCGCCCCTCCTCTCTTCTGTATTCAGGTTTTTAAGGCCAAATGGGAACCTATTAGATTCCGCCGGCTACCCAGTTGCCATCCTGGTCCAGGGTGTAAGAGGGCGGGCCGTTAATTCCAGAACCCGCTGTGGCTTCGATGGTGAATGTGAGAGAGTTGTTCATCACATCGTAGGCGCCACTTATGATGGAGAAATTGCCCTGGTCAAAATAGGTGCCCGCCAGGTCACCAGCTCGGAAGCCCAAATCCGTGTCGAAATCGAGGGCCGTCAAATCACCAAGGTCGTTGTCCAGTTCCGCGCAGTACGCACGGATTGCTGTGGCGATGGTACCCATCATGGCCTTGCCTTCCGACCACTTTGCCGCATCAATGCGACCTCGCATGATCGGAATCGCGACCGCTGCCAATATGGCAACGATCAAAATTACCACCATTAACTCGACTAATGTAAAACCTTTTCTTGACATAACTAACTCCTTCCAAAAAATGAGTTACTATAAATTTGTAATACCAACGCGGTATCACAACTTTTTCGGCATCTTGTAAACTTTACTTCAATCCCTTTTATCGGTCATCTCTCCTACTTTCCACAATAAATACGCTATCTGTTCTCCCATAACCCTCTATTATACACTATCTGCACTGGTTTAAAGCTCAAACACGCCTCGAACAGAGTAACATAGCCTCTTTTCTTAATCTCATATACCACTTTGCTCCCATACTCCCGTGTCAAGCACCATCTGGTCTGGTTTCCAGCCTGGAATGGTCTTCGTAACAGTTATAACATACCTCAGATTCTCACCGTCATAATCTACAACCCAAGTAAAATGACTTTGATTAAAATACGTGCCGTCAAGGTCATTGTTAATAAACCCCAACTTCCTCGCATCCAGACTCCCTGGTGCACTGGTCCATGAGCCGGGCATATTGTACCCCGCTATCCACGCTCGAATAGCTGTGGCAATCGTCCCGGCCGTGGCTTTACCTTCCGACCACTTCGCCGAGTCAACACGCCCACGCATCAGCGGTATCGCTACCGCAGCCAATACAACCACAATAACAACCACCGTAAGAAGTTCGGCCAAACTATAACCTCTTGCCTTTCTCATAAAAAACCTGAGTATATCCCACAGGGGGCTTCATTCCTTTTTAGTTTACGTAAAAGTAACATCCGACATTGAGAAGATCGGAAGATATAACGCCACTACCACTACCAATACTCCCACACCTACAATTACAATCACAGCAGGACCAAGAAGATTTAACAGCGTTGTTATAGTCGTATCCATCTTTGTTTCGTAATAATCGCTGGCCCTTTCCAACACAACAGGCAGCGTACCGCTTGTTTCACCGACCTGTACCATCCGCGTTACCATGTTCGGAAAAAAACCGGTCTTCATCATCGCCAGAGACACGCCCGAACCTTCAATAAGGTTCTCCTTGCTGTGGGCCACCGCATCTTTTATCACCGCGTTGTTCGTCATTTCGGAAAGGATGTCAAAAGACTCTATGATTGAAACACCAGCAGACAAAAGTGTTGCCATCGTCCTGCAAAACGTCGCAATGAATGCCTGTGATGCAATCCTGCCGAACAAAGGTAAACGTAGAGCAAGCTTGCATAACTTCATGTGCCCTTCATGTGTCTTGTTGTAGACCAAAAACAGGACAACAAATGAGATCAATGTGACAACAATAACCAGGCTGTTATTTGCCACTACGTCATAAACGTTCATAAACGCCTGCGTGAAAGCAGGCAGCGTATTGCCCATCTGACTGAATATCAGGCGAAATCTCGGAATAATCAAAACCATCATAATTATAAGAATTACGAAAACAAAACTTATCACAAATATTGGATATGCCAGCGCAGTCTGTATCTTTTTGGCAAACTTGTCTCGACGCGTATAGTAATCCCCCAGCCTACGCAGCACCTCCGGAAGCGAGCCGCTCGTTTCGCCGGCTAATATCGTCGCACAGAACAAGCTGTTGAAAACCTTGGGAAATTGTGAGATGCCGTTGGAAAAAGACTCACCCTTCTTGATAAGTTCGCCAATACTTAACAGAGCGTGTCGAAATGGTGGGTTCTGAATGTCTTCGGCAATCGTCTCTATCGCCGTTGTGATGAGCACGCCCCCCTCCAACATCGTAGCCAACTGCCAGCAAAATGCCGCCAATTCCGCATACTTGGGCTCCTTGTAACTTACAGTACGTTCTTTGGTCTGCGAACTCGAAATGATAGGAACCACTTCAACCGGGATGAGGCCATGGTCTTGTAGCCATGCATACACTTCCTCCCCACTCGACCCTCGCCTGTAACCTATCGTTTCATCCCCGGCAAGACTTCGTGCTCTATACGCAAAGTTATTCATCCAGGCACCTCAAAATTCTTTCCGCTCTTGTAACCAGCGGCCACCACACAGACTCACAAAAGAGCCTAAATCTTCTTGAGCTTGCGACAGGCACCTGTCCTCCTCCGGACATGCCCCGCTAACAAGTAATTTGTATTTTACCCTCTTTTGCCTTAAAAGTCAACATAAATATAAAAAAAATTTGCCTCCCGACGCCGACTTTTTGCTCTTGAACGACCAGTCTTATCGCATGAGTGAACCTGAAAGATAATGATAGCAAACTCAATTATTTTGATGTAAACGCAGCCAATAAGATGCCCAAAAAGACCGATAATATGCAGCGTATTTATTCGTACGTTTCCTCGACACCTGAAAAAGTTGCTTCAAGTACCTCGTCGGCTGTAGTAGCTCCATCAAATATTTTTTTTACGCCACTCTCAAGAAGATTGCCTCCACCGGCCTGCTGAGCTAACGCGCGAATCTCGCTCTCCGCCGCCCCCGACGCTATCATTTGGCGCATCGTATCATCCATAGCCAGAAGCTCAAATATAGGCAATCGCCCGGTATAACCGGTGCCGTCGCAAGCCTTACAGCCTTTGCCGTGGTAAACGGTATGTTTGGCAACTTCCTCGGGTTTAACCTGAAGCTGCATCATTTGTTTCTCACTCAGTTGGACAGGTTCCTTACAGTTATCACAAATCCTCCGCACAAGTCTCTGAGCCACTACAAGACTAAGACTCGAAACCAGCAGGAATGGCTCGATACCCATAAAGACAAGCCTGCTTATAGCCCCCGCCGCATCGTTCGTATGGAAAGTGCTCAAGACCAGGTGCCCTGTCAAAGATGCCTGGATTGCAATATCGACGGTATCCTTGTCTCGAATCTCACCGATTAAAATTATATCGGGGTCCTGTCGTAAAATAGTGCGGAGGCACGAGGTAAAACCAAGATTAATGTCCGGCCTTACCTGAACCTGGTTGATGCCTTCAAGACGATACTCTACGGGGTCTTCCACCGTATTGATATTCTTCCTTGGGTCTCTCAGATAATTAAGTGCCGAATACAAAGAAGTCGTCTTGCCGCTGCCTGTCGGCCCGGTGACAATTACAATCCCGTATGGCTGACGCAGGACCTGTTTGAACTGACGCAGAAATGCCGGACTAAAACCGAGAAGGTCAAGGTCGTGAGTTACGGCTTGTTTGTCCAGAATTCGCATCACAACCTTTTCACCGTATATCGTCGGAAGCGCGCTTGTACGCACGTCGATGTCCCGCCCGGGTGCCCGGATCTTAAATCGCCCATCCTGAGGCAGTCTCCGCTCGGCAATGTTCATGCCGCTTAGCAGCTTAATCCTTGTTATAACCGCCGCCTGCATCTTCCGCGGTGGTGGGACCGTCTCACGAAGAATGCCGTCAATTCGCATCCGAACCACCATCGTCTTTTCCTGAGGCTCAAGATGCACATCGCTCACCTTGCGTTTCACCGCCTGACCCAACAACAAATCCACAAAACGAATAACGGGGGCCTTGCTCGCGGCCTCCTCTGTACTGCGGATGTCCGCCTCTAAAAACTCCTCGTCACGTACTTCATCCTCCTCTGTACTCAACTCCACCTCGACCAGATCCCGAAGCCTTTGCTCGGCAACATGGGAACCGTGGTAGATCAGGTCTATTGCGTCCTTGATATTTCTCGGAGAGCTGACGACCGGCTTAACTTTACGTCCTGTGCTGAACTCCACCGTGTCTATCGCAACGATATTAAGAGGATCCGACATCGCCACGATTATGTGGTCGTTGGCCTGGTTTATTCCCACAAGACAGAAACGCTTGGCAATCCTCTCGGGTATCTCTCTGGCTACCTCCACCTCTATCTCAGCAGGATTGTGAAGACTCATATACTCCAGTCCGAAGTATTCAGCCAACGAACGTGTTACTTCCTCGTCATCAAGCAGCTTAAGTTTGCGCAGAACCTCTCCCAATCGGCCGCCGTTGTGCTGTTGTTCGCTCAAGACCTCGTGGAGCTGTCTGTGCGTAAGATAATTCTTACCAACCAGCCACTCACCAAAAGGAAGCCGTGGTCCGCTTTCAACTGTTTTCGGTGCCTCTTCCATACACCCTCTTATTGTGGATAATGTACCGCCATAAGGGGACGGACATCCTTCCCCCATTGTTAAGCTTACATTATACCACATTACGCGATAAAATCAAGCAAATACTTGGCTCTTGGCCGATATTTTATCCCCTAACCGCAATTTTCTCACACGCCCTACCCGACATGCACGACTAATGCCGCCAATTACAAAAAAACTATTAACGTCCCAAAGTTTGGGGGTAATCCGGTTATTCCCTTTCCAAACAAATAATCGCGTTTAACGCTCCCGCTGCGACGTGGCGCAGACGCGGCGAGTTATCAGCTACCGGCAGCATAACA
>QNBT01000034.1 GCA_003644205.1 Planctomycetota bacterium
AACATTTTACCGAAAATCCTAAATCCTAATATCAAAACTCTAAACAATATCGAATTACCAAACTACAAATGCTCAAAACAGTGCCCTTTGACCAGAAACAGCTTTTTCGGGCATTAGAGCATTGGGATTTTGAATTTGTTTCGGATTTACGATTTAGAAATTAGGATTTCATCGTTAGCGTTTATTTATTTTTCCAAAGAGCAATAAGATAGTTTCTAACGCCGAAGATACCCGGCAACTGCGCTAATCGTCTTATTAATTCGCGCGGTCTCCGGCTTATCAAAAAATCTCAGAAGCAACAGCCCGCAAGGATACAACACGACAATTATTCCCAACTTAAACACAATGGACAAATACAGATTGTTGATTTCGTAAAGATAACCGGCCGAGAAGATCACTGCAACCACCGCACATATCTTCAGGAGTCTGGCCCACTCATATTCTATCCTGAACAGGCTCCTGTTATAGGCGTAGTCTAAGCCAAGCGTTATCACAAAGCTTATAAGAGTCGCCCAGGCCGCCCCGACCATGCCGTATCGTGGTATCAAAATAAGGTTCAGGTCAATATTCAGCACTGCCCCGATAGACGTACACAAGGCTATCGCGCCGGTCTTGCGCTTCAAAACAACACCCACATCAATCATACTCCTTGCACTCCAGAGCGAGTACGTAAGCGCTATAATCGGTATAACGCTGTATGAATCCCAGTATTGCCGCGCGGACATTACGACCAAAGCTTCCCTCGAAAGCAAAGCAATCAAAAGAAACACCAACCCGGCGATTACAATAACATAAGTCAACGACTTGGCACAGAACCGGTTGAAATTCTCGTCCTCTTTGACCGACAAAAATACCGGCCCCCAAAGCCGTTTAAGAGGAGCAATAAGCACGATATTCACCAGCATCCCCAACTGGTAAGCCAAAGTGTACAATCCGACCTCATCCAGGGTTACATAATGATTCAGTATAATTCTGTCAAGATAGTTCAATACGAATGCGAATATCCCCACAAACGCCAGTGGTGTGCCGTATCGTATCAACTTGTGAGCTTCAGGCATGGAAAATTTTGCAACGATATGATTTCGTATCATCCACAACAAAAACACCATGAAGATACTGTTGGTGATTAGTTGCCCCACAATCACACCCTTTATCCCCCACCCTGCTTCGGCGACAAGGTATATGATGATACCGGCTCTTACCAGAAGTGAAAGTGTCTGGCAGAAGACAAACTTTTTCGCCTCCTGGCGTACCCGAAATACCGCAAATGCAATTTGATTGAACATATCGCAAATGGTGCCGGCGATTATCAGGATGAAATAAAATCCGTACTCCCTTGTTCCGAAAAGTGAATTTGATAACAATCCTGCAAGAAAAAGCCCGCACAAAAGCAAAACGATACTGTTAACAGCCGTCAGGAAAATGACTGTAGAGATGACAATCTTTCTCGGCTCGTTCCGGTCGTAGTCAAAAAATGACCTGACCAGCCCCTGCCTCAAACCCAAAGAAAAAATCACCCCGGCAATCTGACCCGTTATTACAATCAGCCCTAAGATGCCGTATTCGCTGGTCGCAAGCGCTCTTGTATAAAGCGGTATCAGAATAATACCGGCCAGCCGGCCCATCACCGAGCCTGCGCCGTAAAGTGCGCCTTGCCCAGCCATCAACTTAAATTTCCGACCAAGCGTCGAATCCGATTCCATTTATTGTCTCAAATATTTCTCTGTGTCTAAATCCAACCGCGTGCAGAGGTCCTTAGTTTTTTCGTGAATGTATTCAATCGATTCCGGCGTCAGGATTTTGGCCACGTCGTTTTCCGAATACACAAATTCGCCGCTGATGTCAGGCAAACCTTCTATCTTCTTCCAGTCTTCGGCGAAACGATTGTATCTAACTATGACGGCATTGTCATGCTCTAAGGACGTCCTCGCAAAATTAATCCAATAATGATGCGGGCCTGTTAAATAAGCATCTATCCACTCGATAGTGTTGGTATTCTCCAGCCCCCTTTTGAGGTAATCCTTCCCGTGTCTGCTTTCTTTGGAGTGAGAAATCAGCGAATTAAAGGGGTCCCGAATAAGATAAATTGTTTCAACACCCAAGTCTTTGAATATGCCGTATTCAGCCCAGTGCCCTCCAATCAGAAC
The DNA here is from genome assembly GCA_003644205.1 of Planctomycetota bacterium. GTDB lineage: Bacteria > Planctomycetota > Phycisphaerae > Sedimentisphaerales > Anaerohalosphaeraceae > QNBT01. The sequence goes on from QNBT01000034.1 coordinate 2,148, forward strand.
AACAGTAAAATCATCTTCTCGCTCAAGCGCCTCCATCCTATTAATGTATGATTTCACGAGCGCTTTGAGCGAATCTGTCGAGATGTCCGACTCCGATATCTCAAGCCCCGCCGACCTTGTGAGCCTTGTCTTGACAATATAGCCTCTTTGGCCAAGCAAATCATCCTTGAAAGTGTCTGAGTGTGGCTCATAAATCCCACTTGGGTGAAATGGCCAATCCGTCCAGAAACTGTCCGGCCGTTTCAAGACCTTCAGCTTACCAGAATAACAACCCAGCGCCCTAAGTAATCGGCTATACGGCTCTATCAGGGCCGGATGCTTCTCTAACCTTACCTTTGTTGTGTAAGTATTGAAAATTCCAAACAAGGGCCTGTAATTGTATTCATCCAAAGCTCGCAGAACAAAACTCGAACCGCCACCGCCAAGGGCACTTACTATTTTCATATATTTGTCACCTGCATATCACAGCCACAGCCTCAAGGCAGAACATATCAGCCATCGGTACGGTCTCAGCAACGGTCTTGGTATCCATGGATGTTTGTACGGATACTTCGTGAGAACATAGGCAGTTTCAGTCCCGTAGCACTCTTGCTTTTCGCCGTTGAAGTAGAACGGCTTCCATGAACGTAACTCCGACTTACCTATCAATCGCTCATCCATGTCTTGATAACAGACCTGAAACGTTTTGTCACAAAACACGATGGGAAATTCCGGGGCGTAAAACTGCTTTACACGTTTTCGATTAACACTGCCGTATTTTCTTTTCTCGCTGTCATGCACCCCGATAAAGAGAATATCATCAAACTTTTTCCGGATTGCAGCAAAAAGTGGAGGCATATTTTTGCCTTTAGGACCATCAATAAAGAATGCTGTTGGCCGCTCCTCACGTGTCAACTTGTCGATATATATACGGGAGTCCCCCTCCACAACGGTTGCAAACGGGTATTTCTCCAAGCGCCGTCGCGCAAATGTAATGCAACTGTCTTCATCAAAACCTATGGTAACAAAAGCCGATTCATTGTCGTTGCACGCCATTGCCCCACAGATGAAATTGGCACTGTACCCTCGGAATGTTCCCGACTCGATGAAAAGGCGCGGCTTGAACGTCCTAACCATACACCACATAAAGAACATCTCGGTATTGAGTGGATTGCGGTCTGAGTACTCCACTGTCTCAAGAAACTCGCCAAACTCTTCGAGATACTCCTCGGGAGAAAATATATCCTTGAAGTTCATATCCTCACTCTCCGTTTTTTCCAGGCGAGTACCCGTTGTTGCAGATGATAATAAACAAAACAAAAGGGAAACCTAATCAATAAGAAGACATAATAGACGAAGAGATTATCGTAAGACAGTTTGGCTAAGACGTACGGCAGGCGCTTTCGCGATACTCCCTTGCCATGCCAGATGATACTGTCGGGCCTGAACCTCGAATCATTAAATTTGTCCGGTAATGGCGCAAACCTCAGCCGCTCCCTGAACTGTTCATATACCAGATAAAGAAATTCCTGATCGATACAAGTTTCAATCCCGCAATCTTCATCATACCTGCATAATGGCTTACCTGTATCTATCCACTCCCTGATGCGACGGTCGTATCGGCGCGCAAACTCGATACTCACATCACTTGGGCGCAAGGCAATAACTCCGCTGTTAAATCTGCCTGCCTTTCTTGTTCCGCCCGCCCCTAACACATCGGCCTCCGGCCGGTATTGTACCATTAAGTCATAACTTTCCAGTTCAGCAAATAAGCCATCGATTGATCCCATTACAAGCATATCAGAGTCCAGATAAAGGGCAGGTTCTTTGTACGTTTCGAGCACATGCAGAATCGGAGCGGCCCGTGCCGAGCACATCAGGCCCCGCCAACGCTGGGCGTCATACGGCCATTGAACGTGCTCGACAATCAGGTTCGGATGAAACCTGCGCACTCGGACAATCCTTTCCTCGGTCGAATTAACAAGGAAAAGATAAAACCGATGTCGAGGCGCCCGACTCGCACATGACTTTATCAAGGACACGGCCTCCGGCAAAAAATTATCATCCACAGCTGTAAGTATCATTTATTTTAACTTCTCTACTGGAACCAAGCCACAAACATAACTTCCATCCAATCAAAAACTGCTCAGCGTTACACATCATACTAACGGCAGCGCTTGCAAAATGGAATAAAAATCAGGCTCCCTCTCGAACCTATTGATACTCAACCGCAGCTTAAATTTTGCATTTACCTGCTGCCTTAATGGCAAACTCTTCGGATTGATATAGATTGACAAGAGCGGTCGTTTTTCGTAACCTCGTACGCAATTAACAAGTTTGCGGGCGTAGCTTAATGGTAAAGCCCCAGCCTTCCAAGCTGGTCATGTGGGTTCGATTCCCATCGCCCGCTTTTTGCTTTTTATACACCACGTTGTTATTTTCCAGTTTGCGGCGATACACAACCTTCCACGCAAAAACAAATTTTTTCATATTTCGAGTCCGATAACGGCAAAAGAGAAATTTTCATCCAACCACCCTTTTTCCGCTCAAAACCACAATATATCGAATTTGTATTGATAGCATCACAGCATTTTGGGCTTGGCGGTATCTTAATAGCTATTTTTTGGACCACAAAAGCCGGAGAGAGTAAAAATTTTTTCAAAAAAATCCGATTTAGTTGTTGACTTTGTGGGAGCGAGTGGTATATTAACCCACGAATTTGTTATTGAGTGGGACAAAAATCATGTTGATGTTAACAGGTGAATATGAACACACGCTTGACGACAAAGGCAGACTCTTTGTCTCAAACCGATTGCGCAGCCAAATCGACGTTGAAGAACACGGCAGCAGTTTTTACTTAGTGTTGGGAACTAACGGGATACTCTGCCTTTATCCGGAAAAATATTTTCAGCAGATCGCCCTTGCCGGAGCGCCAGGGACGGCGGCCCCGGATGAAACCGTGGCATTTGAAAGGCTGAGCTTTGCATTGGCCAGCAAGATGGAGCTGGACCGGCAAGGACGATTACTGCTAAGCGAAAAACTGAGAAAGAGGGCAAAACTCGGAAAGGCTCTGACGCTTGTGGGCGTCAGGGACCATATTGAACTGTGGAACAGTAACGACTGGGAGAAATACCTCAGCGACAACCTGGGGCAGTATCAGTCGCAGATGGCCCACGCAAGACAGGCCGTGCTGCAGAAACAGACTCGTGAACTGGAACTTCAAGGAGAAAGCTAATGCCTGATAACGGGTGTAATCATTTTGAGGTAATAACAAAAAGTCTTACAGGTGACAGGCCGACCGACGAAGAAACATTCTCTTCAACTGCGGTTCTGGCCCAGCGTCTTGAAAGACTAAAGAGGAGCAATCCCTTGTTCGAGAAGATTGACTTTTCCGAGCAGGTAGAGGAATTGGCATTGTGCGAGATGATTTCGGCAATATGCTAAAGAAACTTTGCGCCGAAACGTTATTCGTAACATGGACTGACGAAAGCTGTGTCGGTGAACGGTGAAAGTGAAAATTTGCCGAATGAACACATAGCGGTACTTAAACAGGAATTAGCCGAGCGGATAATTATTCCCAAGGACGGGGTAATAGTGGATGCAACCGTGGGGCATGGAGGCCACAGCCTTCTGTTCGGTAAAGATTTGGGCCCTGATGGAATGATACTTGGGTTGGATGTTGATGGAAGCTGCCTCACCAGGGCCCATATAAATTTAAGCAGCCTTGTCTGCAAAGTCGTTCTGATTCGTGAAAATTTCGCAGATATTTCAGACGCGGCGGCCCGGCATGGCATTGAAAAGGCTGATTTGATACTTGCAGATTTAGGTTTTTGCTCATCGCAGGTATCAGACCCGCAAAGGGGGCTGAGCTTTGGCGAAAATATGCCCCTTGATATGCGGCTGGACGACAGAATCACAACAACAGCGGCGGACATTGTGAACAGCAGCGATGAGAAATCGTTGGCCGATTTGATTTACAAATTCGGGCAGGATAGAGGCTCAAGACGCATAGCACGTTTCATAGTTGAGCATCGCAAGGCCGGCCGGATAACAACGACGGGCCAGTTGGCGGCTATTGTTTGTCGGGCGTTGGGACAGCCGGCCAGGGGCCGAAAAAGCAAACTGCACCCGGCTACAAGGACTTTTCAGGCACTGAGAATCGCGGTAAACGATGAGTTGGGTAATCTGGAAAAGCTCGTTGCAGCGGCTCCGGATTTATTAAGGCAAAACGGTTTTATAGCAGTAATCAGCTTTCACAGCCTTGAAGACCGAATCGTCAAGGCCGACTTCAGAAAAAATAATCTTGCAAGCATTTATGAAATCCTGACAAAAAAGCCGATTACTGCAACAAGGCAAGAAATTACCCGGAATACGAGAGCAAGAAGTGCGAAACTAAGAATTGCCAGGCGAAAGTGAACAGAAGGTCAAAAAAGGAGTTTCGAAGATGACCTCAGACGCAAAAGTTGGATTGTTGTTGAGCTTCGTATTTATAATCATCATCGCCTTTCTGATTAAGGGCCTCCCTGATTTCTTCCGGTCGGCATCGGCGCGGGAGGGGCTGACAACCTCTATCGACTGTTTCGCCTCCGGCGAGTCCGACCTGACAGACCAGGCTGAGGCGGCGATAAAGGCGATTAATACCATGCAACCGGCCAACCGGCAGGTGCAGCCCGAGCGACCGGTTGAAACCGGCGCCCAGGTCCGCTTCAGGAGAGAGCTTCCGGGCAAAACGACCCCGCCGGTACGGTATCCCCCAAGCAGCATATCGGCAATAAGATAGATAAAGGTCTTGCAAAAAGCTACGTAGTACAGCCCGGCGACAACCTGGCTGTGATTGCGATAAAGGTCTATGGCGCCGAGCAGGGCAATAAGAAAGTGGTTGTGAACAGGATTTTTGAGGCAAACAGGGAAATTCTGGATTCACCGGATGAACTCGCTATCGGCCAGAAACTAACAATACCGCCCCTTACGCCCACAGGCCAAAAACGAGACCAGAAAAAAGTAATTGCCGCGGCCGGCATAATCGATAAGGTAAAAGAGTTTGCAGAGAGGAATCTGTCTACACTTAAGAGCGCGGTTGGCATACCTGGTGAATACGTCGTCCAACCGGGCGACAATTTGTGGAAAATCGCCGACAGATTCTTAGCTGACGGTAGCCGGTACCACGAAATTGTGGAATTGAACAGCAATGTTATCGCAGATGCCGAAGACATCCAGGTTGGTATGCGTTTAGAACTGCCGTCTCGTTAAGACATTTGAAGGCGCCGCAAAACGATGTCAAGGGCACGTTTAATCTTTATCGTATTCTACCTTACAACCCTTCTTATCGCCGCTGCCGGCCTTAGAATCTCGGCCAGCCGGCTCTTCTACAAATTCAACAAGGCCGTGGTAACACAGAATCGCTTAAGGCAGACGTTATGGCAAAAACAATTAGAGCTGCAAAATCTGACAAACCCTCATGCAGTATCAGAGCGTATGGAGTAAAAGAGTAAGCCCAAATACAATAAACAGGCAAACGTATCAATAAATGAGAAACAGAACCATCATCATTTCGTTTGCAGCGATAGGGTTATTTGGGTTGTTGGGGTGGCGGCTGTTTTATTTACAGTACTGCCGTGCGGACGACTACCTTCAAAGTTCCCACAGGCAGCAACATGCAATTGTTACGCACCAGCCACAGCGCGGATTCATCTTAGACGCCCGCGGCCGCATTCTCGCGGCAAGCAACAAGGTCCAGACCGTCTTTGTCGAGCCCCGTGGCGTAGCCGACCCTAAAGAGGCCGCGACAAAGCTGCAGGAAATCCTGAACTTTCCGGGACACGAAATCTGCGGGATTATCCAGGAAAGTAAAAATCCGGGCTTTGCCCGGATTATGACCGGCATCACACCTGCCCAGCGAGACTCAATCCAAAATGCACGCATTCGCGGGGTGGGCATCCAGTCGAACTGGCAAAGGTACTACCCGATGGGCCGGCTGACCTCACATATTACAGGTTTTGTCGGCACCGAGCAAAGCGGCCTGGCGGGAGTGGAATTGAAATACGATGTGCAATTGCGCGGCGCCGAAGGGCAAAATGTCATCCTCGTAGATGCACGGCGCCAGCCTATCGGAATGAGACCCCCGGACGACATTGTCCGCGACGGCTCCGGTCTCATCCTGACGGTCGATGCAACAATACAAGAATTTGCACGAGCGGCGCTGGCGAAACAATATGAAGCCTACCGGGCCGAGTCCGCCGTGGCAATCGTAATGGACCCGTGGACCGGCGCAATCGGCGCAATGGTCTGCCTGCCGGATTTTGACCCTGCCAATTTCGGCGCTGAATCTGAGCAAATGTTTCGCAATCGCGCCATTACCGACCCCTTCGAGCCAGGCAGTATATTCAAGCCCATCGTGGCGGCTTTAGCGCTTGACGCAGGTGTTATAGATTACGACGAGATAATCTTCTGCGAGAACGGTAGCTACCGCGGCAAAGGCTTCCGCAGAATCGGCGAGTTCGGCAACCATCAATTCGGTGATTTGAGCGTCCGCGATATACTCGTCAAATCCAGCAACATTGGAATGGCAAAAATCGGACAGCGAATGGGACGCCAAAAGCTCTACGATGGTTTGAAACTGTTTGGTTTCGGAGCACAAACCGGTATTGACCTGCCGGGCGAAGGTTATGGTTTGTTATACCCGCCGGCAAAATGGACTGATTCGAGTGTTACAAGGATTCCGTTCGGCCATGAGATTGCAGCCACTGCACTGCAAATTGCACGTGCGTACTGCATACTAACAAACGGAGGACGCGTGATTCAGCCTTATGTAGTCCGGGCTGTCGTTGACAGTACCGGCAACGTAAGACAATTACACCGGCGCGGCAGTTCGGCCGGCCATATTATAAAGCCGGAGGTTGCCAACTGGATTATCCGCCAGGCCCTGACCGGCGTAGTAACGGAGGGCACCGGCACAAAGGCTGCTTCTGAAAAATGGCAGATTTTCGGCAAGACAGGCACCGCCAATATCGCCGGCTCGGTCCAAAAAGGCTACGACCAAACCAATTACGTGGCCTCTTTCGTGGGCGGCGCACCAGCCGAGAAACCGGAGGTTGTCATCCTCGTATCGATTCGCAAACCGGACAAATCCCTCGGCAAAGGCTACAGCGGAGGAACCGTCGCCGCCCCAGTTTTCAAGGAGATACTCGAACAGACACTCAACTACCTTCATCGTGATTAGTTAGGCGGGCTATGGGTGGCAGACTCTGAGCCGACAGGCTCAGGGGATGGTTGTCCCCACTTGATTGTCCAATTAGATTCCGTACTTCATAAACATTTTCACCCTATCCATTAGCTCTTGGTCTGTCTTTTTCGATTCAGCCTAATACTCAGCCTTTTCTTGGACATCCTCCGCATTATTCGTCATTTCGCGGAGTATTCGGCGATAGTTATTGAACGCCTGCCTTCAAACAAATTGTTTCAGCAACTCAATCAACTGCGGAACATTTTCTCTGACTGCCTTCCAGATTCGCTCCTGCTTCTGGTCAGGCTGCACATATTACCTCTGCGAGATATTATAATCATAATAACGGCCAAAATCCGGTCTTTCGGTCTAATCTTTCATAAATAACTGCCCTCGCTTCGTCAAGGATTATGGTATAGACGGTGCATCTTTGGTGTCAGGTTTTTTGCCGACATAGCCGGCCTGGTTGCAAGGTGCGATAACGTCGCGAGCAAGGGGTGCGGCATCTTCGGCAAATCCGGCAAACTAAGTATTGACCACATTTTATAGACTTATTACGGCGTTTATTATGCCAAAGTCAAGCCTTTTTCAGCCCATCTTAAATAGTTGAAAAACGTTGACTTCCGGGAGAGTCTGGGGTACACTGAAAACCTCCAAACCAGAGGCTGAGAGGAGCAGGTGTGGTGCGGGCTAAAAGAGCAAAAAATTCGTTAGGGAAATGCAAAAACTATGGATGTCAAGGAGCAAAAGGTCGAGCGATTTGAGGACAAGAAGATTCTTGACGAGCTCAAGAATTCTTACCTGAATTACGCGATGAGTGTCATCGTGGCGCGGGCGCTGCCGGACGTGCGGGACGGGCTCAAGCCCTCGCAGCGCCGGATATTAGTGGCTATGAATGATTTGAATCTCGGGCCGCGGAGCAAGCACCGCAAATGTGCCAAGATTGTCGGTGACACGGGCGGAAACTACCATCCGCACGGCGACCAGGCAACCTACGGAACCCTGGTTCGGATGGGCCAGGACTGGAACATGCGGCAGAGGCTTGTTGACCCGCAGGGTAACTTCGGCAGCATCGATGCCGACCCCCCCGCCGCCATGCGATACACCGAGGCACGCATGACCGAGGCGGCAACGGAGATGTTGGAGGACCTGAATCGCGATACCGTTGATTTTGTGCCGAACTATGATGAGACGCGGACCGAGCCGGTCGTTTTGCCTGCCAAGTTCCCGAATCTGTTGGCCAACGGCGCAAGCGGGATAGCGGTGGGGATGGCGACGAATCTCCCGCCTCACAATATCAAGGAAATCTGCGATGCTCTGGTGCTGATGATTGACGACGACAAGTGCGGATTCAAGGACATTATGGCCAAACTGCCCGGGCCGGACTTTCCGACGGGCGGTATCATCTGCGGTCGCAAGGGCATCAGGGACGCTTACGTTACCGGCCGAGGCCATCTGAAAGTCCGCGCCAAGACCGAAATCGAAACGAAGGCCAAGGGCAGAGAGAGCATCGTCATTACCGAAATCCCCTATATGGTGGTTAAAACGAACATTGTCTCGAAGATTGCAGATTGTGTTCATAACGGACAGATTGCCGAGATTGCCGACGTTCGTGACGAGTCGGACCGCAAAGGGATGCGGATAGTGGTTGACCTTAAAAAAGGTGCCGATGCCCAGGTTGTGCTCAACAAGCTGTTCCGGTTCACGCCTCTGCAGAGTACGTACGCCATAAACAACATCGCTCTGGTGAACAATCGGCCGGAGACGCTGAATATCAAGCAGATGCTAAAGCTTTTTATCCAGCACCGTCGTATAGTTATCAGCCGGCGGAGCAGATTCCTACTGAAGCGATGCAGGAACCGTGCCCATATTCTCGAAGGTCTCATCTTAGCTGTCAGCGATATCGACGAGATTATTTCCATTATAAAGAAATCGCCGGACACGCCGACCGCGAAGCTCAATTTGATGAAAAAGCCACTCAGGCTCGCTGAGACTGCGACGCTTAAAAAGATACTGCCGAAAAGCTTTGTTGCCCAAAAGAGCAAAGAGGACCACTTCCTGACCGGCCCGCAGGCTAATGCGATTTTGACGATGCAGTTGCAAAGGCTCACCGGATTAGAGATCGAGAAACTGGCCAAGGAGTACGCCGAGCTTATGGAACAGATAGCCGGTTATGAAGCGATTTTGAGCGACGAGGCATTGCTCTTAGACGTTATCCGCGAGGACATTTACGAAATCAAGGAAAAGTACGGCGATAAGAGGCGGACGGTGATAACCGACACTGACATCGATGAGTTCGACGCCGAGGACCTGGTCGCGGAGGAAGAAGTGTTAGTGATGATAAGCCACAGCGGATATATCAAGCGAATGCCGATTGATACTTATCGCAAGCAAGGCAGGGGCGGCAGGGGTATCATCGGCTCGGCTACCAGAGAAGGCGACTTTATCGAGCATTTGTTCACTGCTTCGACACACGACTACCTTCTTGTCTTCACCAGCCGTGGTATCTGCCACTGGCTCAGGGTTTATGACGTGCCGAGCATGAGCCGTCAGAGCAAGGGTAGAAATATCGTTAACTTGCTACGGCTGCGCGATGAGAATGTTACCTCGATAATCCATGTCCGCAAGTTTGACGACAGGCAATTAGTCATGGCAACGCAAAACGGCATTGTCAAGAAGACGGTCCTGAGCGCTTATGGTCATCCTCGCGCGACGGGAGTCATCGCTATTAAACTCGACTTGAACGACGACTTGATAGGCGTTGCCGTTACCGGCGGCCAAGATGAGATTATCCTTGGTACGCGCAACGGCATGGCGATTCGGTTCGGCGAGGACCAGGTCCGCTCGATGGGCCGGGTGAGCATGGGCGTTAAGGGTATAAAGCTTCGCTCGGGCGATAAGGTTGTTGATATGGTAATCCCGCGAAAAGGCTCGACGCTGCTTACGGTTTGCGAGAAGGGTTACGGCAAGCGGACGAAACTGGACGATTATCGGCCGCAGAGAAGGGGCGGAGTGGGTCTTATCAATATAAAGACGACCTCACGAAACGGTAAGGTTGTTGCGCTAAAGGCGGTCGATGATGACGATGAGCTTATGATGATTACCGCCAAGGGGATGATTATCCGCACCGGCCTGGACGACGTCCGTACCATCGGCAGAAACACCGCCGGCGTGCGGATGATA
>QNBT01000035.1 GCA_003644205.1 Planctomycetota bacterium
GAGGGCATGTTAGAGTCTCGCCCGGACTGGTGCATCAGCAGGCAAAGGACCTGGGGATTAGCAATACCTTCCTTTGTAAACGGCAAAGGCGAGGCGCTTCTAACGGCGAATCCTGCTGTCGGCAAAAAAGTGGTACTGGCGGTAGCCGAGCACATCGGGCGAAATGGTTCGGATAGCTGGTTTACAGATTCTCCAAAGGAAATTCTGGGTGAAGATTTTGACCTTCCGGCGGACTTCAACTGGGAAGATTTACATAAGGAGGAAAATATCTTCGATGTCTGGTTCGAGTCAGGCTGTAGCTGGCACGGCGTCGCCGCCAAGGCCGGCTGGCCTGTGCCGGTCGATTTGTATCTGGAAGGTTCCGACCAGCACCGCGGCTGGTTTCAGCTTTCACTGCTGCCGGCTCTTGGGTCGGTAGGCAAAGCGCCGTTTAAGACCGTGCTTACGCACGGCTTTACCGTTGATGAAAAGGGGATGAAGCAATCGAAGTCGGCGGGTAATTATGTAAACGCCCTGGACGAGATACATAAATACGGAGCCGATATCCTCCGGCTGTGGGTGGCCAGCGTCAACTATCAGGAAGATATGCGGTGCAGCGATGAGCTTATCGGCAGGCTGCAGGACGCGTATAGAAAGATACGGAACACCCTGCGGTATCTGTTGGGCAATACTGATGATTTCGAGCCTGTATCGATGTCGGTTGCTTATTCGGATATGTTCGAGATAGATAAATGGGCGATGCAGCAGTTGCAAAAGCTGATTGGCAAGGTCGGCACCGCTTATGAAAACTTTGCCTTCCACAGGGTCTTTTCGCTCGTCTATAACTTCTGTACAGTCGAGATGAGCAGCATATATATGGACGTCTTAAAGGACCGGCTCTACTGCGATGCGACGGACGGCAAATCGAGACGCAGCGCTCAAACAGCGATGCACTCGATACTTGATGCCCTCATCCGGCTGCTTGCGCCGGTGTTGGCTCACACAGCCGAGGAAGCCTGGGCGGCCATGAAGTATAAGTCTGAGGACGTCGAGAGCGTGCACTTAGCTACAATGCCGAAAGTTGACGAATTAATCGACTCCCAAAGCGAGGAGCCAAAATGGGAAAAGATAATGGGCCTTCGCGACGAAGTCCTGCGCGAACTGGAAGGCTTAAGACAGGCCCAGGTAATCGCCAGTAACCAGGAAGCCACTGTAAGCATCGCCTCTGACGATGAGGAATTGATTTCGCTCGTCAGTGATTTTGGTGTAGAGCCATTTGCTGCGTTATGTATTGTAAGTGAGGTAAGGATGCAAGCAGGCACCGGGTTAAAGGTTGTCGCGGATAAAAGCAGCTATCAAAAGTGTCAGCGCTGCTGGAACTATTGGCCCAGCGTAGGCACCAACAGCGAATACGCGGACCTGTGCCAACGCTGTGTCGAGGTGGTCAGTGGTAAAAAACCGGTCTGAAAACATTATTAATAATGTCAAAAGCACATATCAATCTGGAATCTTTCTCTGAACCTGTACGCAAATTAACCGAGAAGATAAGCCCATGTACACTTTGTCCGCGCGACTGCAAAGTCCTGCGCTCAGAAGGCGAGGTCGGCTTTTGTGGGATAGCCGATATGCCACGGGTAAGCTCGGTCGGTCCGCATTTCGGCGAAGAGCCCGTCCTTGTCGGGCCGGGCGGCAGCGGCACCATATTTTTTGCAGGCTGTAATCTGGGCTGCGTGTTTTGTCAGAACTCCGACATCAGTCATCTTCGCTACGGCAGCGAGACGAGTATTGAGCAGTTGACCGAAGCAATGCTGGGCCTGCAAAATCACGGCTGCACCAATATCAATTTCGTTACGCCGACCCACATGGCCGGACCGATTGCGGCGGCCATTGAATCAGCAAGAGGCAAAGGTTTAACAGTCCCGACGGTTTATAACACCGGCGGATATGATTCGGTTGATACCCTCAAGCTATTGTCCGGCTTCATAGATATCTATATGCCGGACATGAAATACGCTGATTCCGAGGTGGCAAAACAACTTTCAGACGCCCCTGATTACCCGCAGGTTAACCAGGCCGCGGTAAAACAGATGCATCGCCAGGTTGGCAACTTGAAAGTTGAAAATGGCCTTGCAGTCAGCGGTCTTTTGATAAGGCATCTTGTCTTGCCGAACCGGCTTGCCGGCAGCTTTGAGATAATAGATTTTTTAGCCGACGAAATCTCAGCTTCCACCGCTATCAATGTAATGGCCCAGTATCGTCCCTGCTACACAGCCGATAAGCACCCGCAGATAAACCGATATCCCACAGCCGAAGAAATCGACCAGGTCCGCCAATACGCAATCCAAAAAGGCCTGACTATCATAAGGTAGCTTAAACCCGGCGACTATCGGAATTCGAAGCCTTTACTCGCCCGGTTTTTTAGCGTAATGCTCCAGTTGGTATGTCACTTTTTCGAAGACGTGTTCAACCGTAACAGCCTCAATTGCATATCTTGGGTCCGAGTTTTCTATCTCGCGGCCTCGGCTTTCGGGTTCGATTGCAGCAACGGCGTCCTTTCTGCCGTATGGTCTGATTCTTGCCGGATTTGTTACGCCGAATATGAGAACGACCGGCACACCAAGTGCGGTTGCGATGTGGCCGGGCCCTGTGTCGTTGCTTACAACAACCTTTGCACCGTCCAGCAACGCGATCAATTGAGGTATATCGGTCAGACCGGCAAAATTGGTAATTGGAACCTTAGAGGTGGATTTGAGCATTCCGGTGATAGCCTTCTCGGCGCTTGTACCGACGGCTATTATCGGCAGGTCAAATGTTGATGTAACTTTGTCGGCAAGAGCTGCGAAATTTCCCACCGGCCAGCACTTGAAAGCATGAGCGGAGCCCGGCACAAAAACAGCATATCTGCCGGACTTGATGCCGTGTTCGGTCAAAAGGCCTGTGACACTGTCAACAGCCCTCTTGGTTGATGTAAGATTAAACTTATATGATTTGACCGATGCACCGGCGGCAGAGACTATTTTCTGATAATAATCGATAAGATGAATAGAGTCATCGTCCTGTGCGATTTTGTGCGTGTAAAACGGGCCCGCGAATTCTCTTGAGGCCTTCATCCCGAATCGTTTTTTGCAACCCGCCAGCCAGGCAAATATGGCAGTCCTCAGCAGGCCCTGCAGATCAATTACGAGGTCGAACTTGCCTTGCCGAAGCCGCCTAATCAGACGCACCAAAGCTGCAAAAGACTTTGGGTTGTACCACCAACTGCCGAGGCCTTTGCGGTCAAAAAGGATGATGTCGTCAAGACCGTCAACGCTGTCAAAAAGGGGGGCGTACTCGGAGCGAACAAACCAGGATATTTTTGCATCAGGAAAGCTTGCCCGCAGCGATGAAAGTGCCGGAAGGGCCGTAACAATATCGCCAAGGGCCGATGGCTTTATTATCAAAATATTCTTTGGTTTTTGGCCAGTATTTACTGTTGATTTTTTTGCTCCTGCACCTTCCATTGCAGCCTTTGCCATTGCCAGTAATCTTATAGCGACCACCCGACGGGCCAGATTCCGAAAGATACTGCGACGTTTGCCAGGCCCCAGACCGGTGAGGTTGCTATACATCTTGAAAGTCCGCAGGTAATCGGTCATGTTGATTGACCGGTGCCACAACAAGGTGGAGGCAAGCTTGCTGAGGCAGCGAAACCTTTGGCTTTGGCGCCTGAGACCGTAACGTTTGATGCCGTCCATATCGACTAACACAAGTTTGTATCGGCCTTTGTCGGGCTGGTGGACGAGGAAATTGCTTGCCTTTGCGTCACGGTGCCATAGGCTCACTCTGTGCAGAGAGGCAAAGATATGCCCAATCTGTCTGGACAGGTCTCTTTTTAAGGTTGAGTTGGGCGAGCTGCTCAGTGAGTTGTTATCCCGAATGAAGACATACAGGTTAGCCGAAGTGGGGATATATTCGGTGATGTAGATGCTTCGGGTGGTAAACGGTCCTGTTTTTTGCCACAGTGCGGCCAGAGGACGGGCTACGGGGACATTGTTGTGGTTTAATCTGAGGGCTGTACGAAAATTGCGGATTGCCTTTGCCGGCATAAGCGAACGCACAAGGTTCACAAGGCCCGGCCCGCGATGTTGGGATTTGACAACGACAGCAAGATTTTTTGACGAGATTCTAAGTTTTTTCACTGACACGATGACACCGGCATCGGCCTTTAAGGTTTCGCCGTTTTTGCATAACGAATCAGGGTCCGCCAGACAGCGTGCCCAGTCTTTGACGCCGAAGCGGTTGCCGGCTGAGTCCGATAGCGCTACCCGTCCTCTCCAGCCGGGGGCAGGTTTCAGAGGCGCGGTTTCAAACCCGGCTGTTTGCGCGTGCTGGTTTTTGCATTTGTCTGCCATTGGGGCACTATTATACGCCAAAAGGCCGGTTACAGCAATCAGCCACCGATGATTTTCAATTTGTGGAATGGTTCAATTTTGTGTGGCCTCCTTACGCAACTTGGGGATGGCAGAACTCCGGAGGCGAGGCAGCCATCCCCAAATCCTTCGGATTTGCCGCTGCCACACGTCTGAGATTATTCAGAATGACAATTTTCGGTTTACCAATCACCATTTATCGGTTACTATTTACGCTATCACGAAGGGATGGCTGTACCCGGATAAGTTTTATGCTATAAATTCAACAGGTGACTCTTATGGCCGGAAAGGGCAGATATGTTTACGAGTGGCCTCGGCCGATGGTGACGGTCGATGCGGTGGTATTTTTGAAGGGCCAGGGTAAGGATAAGCTCCTGCTGATAAAGCGAGGCAAAGAGCCGTTCAAGGGCAGATGGGTTTTCCCGGGCGGCTTTATCGAGATGGACGAAGAATTGGCTGACGGAGCTGCTCGGGAATTGGCCGAGGAGACCCACCTTACAGGCGTCCAGTTGGAGCAGATGCACACATTCGGTAGCTGTGGCAGAGACCCGCGCGGGCGCGTGATAAGCGTAGCTTTTGTAGGCACGGTGGAACCCGACCGGGCGACTATAAAGGCGGGCGATGATGCCGCCGAGGCCGCATGGTTTGACATAGACCAACTACCGGAATTGGCCTTTGACCATGACGAAATAGCCAAAATGGCCATAGGGCAGGGGAATATTGATTTCCGGCCCGGCCATGCAAGAAAAATCGAAACGCACCGGCGGCAGATAGCCGATAAAGACGAATAAGCTGCAAAAGCACACAAGTATAAATGCCGTATATTGCTCATTAAGAACGTCAAGAGGCAAGGCAAGTACCGTGCGTGTCCATCAGATAGCCGATGGGCCTGCAAGTCGGCAAATTTTCGATAACTGATTGACACATAGGGGTTTGGGCAATATAATCAACAGGGCCCTGTTTTGTACCCCTCAGTCAATAAATTATGGTTGGCGGATTCGCATGGAGGTATTATGGACGAGACAGTAGAGGGAAAAAAGGTTTCATCTCATTGGCGTCAGATACTATTCTGGCTGGTAGTCGCGGCAATGATGCTGCTGGCCGGCGTGATTCTGGCAAGCTGGGTGGTGGGAATGAAATTAGGCGCCGAAATTGTCAAAATCAGCGAGGCGGGCGAGCCGTTGACATTTCCTGATGTGGCCCGGATGCAGGTCCGACAACACTCTGACGGTGAGGACGCGGCCCATTACTATGTCGAAGCACTGGCAAGTATAGGTCCGGCCAATTTGTCAAATCTAAAGCGCATTCACAGCTTCTATCGCCAGAACATGGCCGCTTTGCCCGCTGACCAGTTCCCTGTGGATCTGCGCGAGAGTGTCTCTCAAAACTTAACTGTCGCGAAGGCGGTATTTGAAAAGCTCGACAAAGCAGCGAGCGAACCTCTTGCCCGTTTTGATATCGGCATTAGAAATGGCATAAAAGCTGCCGGAACTCATATGCAGGGTGCGAATACCATTGTACTTTTGATGTCCTTGCGAACGATGGACTTGATATTGCAAGGCAGGGACGAAGATGCGGCTGATTCGCTGGTCAGCCTCCTGAAACTGATGCGCATCTTCGATTCACACCCCACTATGGTGGTGTATACAATCAAAGCGCAATTTGTGGGTTTGGCATGTGAAGATGTTCGGCTGCTGCTGGAACGTGGTAGTGCTTCGGCTGAATCACTGACAAAACTTGAAGAAACGCTGTCAGCAGTGGTTCCGGCGGACGCTCTCGAAAAAGTGTTCCTGGCCGAACGGGTCAATCAGATCGAGATTGGAAGGAATTTGATACCTGAAAAAATTGCAGCCGAGTATCTTCAGAACCCGGCGCCTGACATCCCTGAGCGGATACGATTACCGGGTTCTTTCCTGGGCCGGCTGCGTCTCCGTCAGAAGGCTCGCCGCTATTTTCGTGATATGGACCAACTAATAACCGTTTCCCGTCGCCCATGGCCCCAGCCGTTTGTCGAAATATTTGACAAGATGTTTAAATCTACCGACAAACCTGGCAAGCTGATAGCAAGTGCTGCGGCTCATACTTACCTGGCAGCAGAAGTTTTTGTTGCTCTGCATTGTACCAGGATTGCCGTCGCAATTGAGGGTTTTCTCGCTGGTCAAGGCAGTGGCCAATTGCCCGAAGCTCTTGACGAACTTGTACCAAACTATATCACATCGGTTCCGCTGGATGTGTTTACCGGCAAGCAGCTTCTATACCGCCACGATGAAGAAAGTTATATGGTGTACAGCACGAGTATTAATCGTCTCGATGACGGTGGTTCTATCAGGCCCAAGGAAGGCGAGAAAGTTCCATTAGACAGGGGGCTGCAAATTCGCACAAACTTGACCAAGTAAGCCGGTATGATGTTGGATGGGGCTTTTTGATAGCGCCAAGAGCGATTTTTGCAAAAAGTCTTCGCTACATCGGGTTTTGAGCTTGTGAGCCTAAGTGGCAAACAGCAATCGCCGATTCAATGCCGAAAATATTTTTTATTTTGCTACAACTGCGTAACTTGGGTTAGAGGCAGATTAAAGACGTCAGGAACCCTTTTTCAATACAGGTTATCTGCTGCGTCTTGGCCGGCGGACTACACGGTGGCGAAGATTAAGGGACCTGACAATCCTTGAAATCAGGTGCAAAACAAATGCGGTGGCCCGTGGAAACCTTGTAAGAATCCTTATAAAGGTTTTATAGCCAGCCGAGAACAAAGGGTCGAATCGCTTTAACATATCCTGCACAAGCTCGGCGGAGGCGTGCTCAAATAAACTGCTGCGTATGGTCCGTCGCAGGAGAAATCCGCCGCACGGGGCGAATTTATCCATCCGGTTATGAACTTCGGCCAGGGTCAAAGAACGTTCGACGATGTCGCAGATAACCTCAAGTCGTTTAGCGGATTGTGTAAAATCCATTAAGCTGCCTGGTCTTTGAAGATGATACACTGCCACAGGCTGAGGGACAAAGCCAATCTTCGGCCATTGCATAGCAATTCGGAACCATAAATCGGTATCCTCTGCGAACGGCAGCTCCCGGCGGAACAAGCCCGCCTGGTGCAGAATCCGGCGCTTTACGACCATCGTGTTGGCGTTACCGGCGGCGTCGTTGATATATGCGTCGAAAAAATCGTCGAAGTAATCTTTGCCGCCCAATAGCTTGAGCCCCTTGTCTGGCCTGATATAAGACTGTCGGCGATTTTCGCCGGCTAAAAAGTTGTCGAAATTTCCGGTGCTCCAGACAAGGTTCGGATTTTGCTTCAGAACTTCCAGGTGGAGGTTAAGGTTATCCGGCAGCCACTCGTCGTCGCCGTCAAGAAATGCCACCCACTCACAGGTCGCCGTCTTAATGCCCGTATTGCGAGCACCGGCCAGGCCGAGATTGGCCTGATAGATGTATTTTACCTTCGAGCCGTAGCTTTTTATTATGTCGGCGGTGTCATCGGTGGAGCCGTCATCGACTACAATGATTTCATCAGGTTGATGGGTCTGGGCCAGGACACTATCAATGGCGCGGGCCACCAGCTTGCCGATATTATAAGCGGGTATTACCACACTGACAGTAAAAGGACCATCTTGTTTTGTGTTATTCATAATGTTCTTAATCAGACCGAAAAAGTGGCGCGTCTCTTCTGAGCTTACCCGGCTTCCGCACGGCCTCTTTGCGTAAATTAAGCGCCCTGACGACTTTCGAGATCCCATGGCATAAAAGAGCTGTTGCGCGTGGAAATACAATCAGCAGGCGAACAATTATTTTGAAACGCAGAGTAAGCAGTTCGGCGAACTGCTCCAACAGGCGTCGAATTTCAGCCGGCCTGTTCTCAAAAAGCAGTCCACGTATATGTGAACTTACAGCCCGGCCCACGCACGGCTTAAATGCATCAAGCCGGCCGTTTTCGGAAGCGAACTGTAACTGGCGCTTGAGCAAATCACTTTGAAATCTCAACTGCCTGTGCTTTTGCATAAGACTTGCCGATGTGGTCATGTGATAAACCGCCAACGGCTGTGCGATATAGCCAATCCGGGGCCGGCGACACGCAATCCGAAACCAAAGGTCGGTATCCTCGGCTATGTGAAGGTTGGCATCGAACATCTGTGCTTCCTGAAGAATCTCTTTCTTTATCAGCATCGTTCCCGTCCAGCCGCACCCGTGAGGGAGCGAAGTCCGGAAGAAATCGTCGAAATACTCCTTCTGCGCCAGGGCCTTTACAGCCAAAGCAGGATTGACATCGGGCTTACGAATATCTTCGTCGCACAGGCACCGGTAGAAATTGCCGGTAATCCAAACAAGATGCTCGTTTCGCTCCAGAACCGCACATTGACGGCCGAGCCTTTCCGGAAGCCATTCGTCGTCGGCGTCAAGAAATGCTATCCATTCACTGTTGGCTGCTTCGATGCCTTTGTTGCGGGCAACACTTGGACCTGCGTTTTCCTGATAAATATAGCAAATCTGCGAGCCATGCTTTTTAATCCTTTCGGAGGTATCATCCGTCGAGCCGTCGTCAACGATAATTATTTCATCCGGTCGGCGAGTCTGAGCCAGGACACTGTCAATGGCCCGGACAACAGTAGCGGCGGCATTGTAGGCGGGGATTACGACGCTGATGCTTAAATGCCGTTGTTCGTTTGTGTTCGACGATGTTCTCAATATTTTATTTTCCCTTTGCCCACAATTGTTTACAGGCGTAACCGCAAAATTTTGTTTATGCGAGACAGTACCGGCATACAAGCCGAGGTCGCCCGGGGCCATATTGTCAGCAAACGCAAGGCCAACTTATACCACCTTGGCAGAACCCGACCGAAGCGGTCCGTCATTTCCCTGATGTGCATTATACGCTCATCGAACCAATATTGATGTATCCAGTATCGCAGCATTCGCTCGGCACATGGCCTGAACTGCTCCAACTTGCCGCAGTCGCCGGCAATTTTTATGTGATTAGCAATAAGCTGGTTCAAACTGGCGGGCACTTCATACCTTTTTGTAATGCTTTCAGGTACGTGCATATGATAAATCGCCAGTGGTCTGGGGGTGTATCCTATCGCAGGATACCTGTACGCTATCCGCCACCACATATCTTCGTCGTTGAACCTTAACTGCTCCGGTCTGAAAAGGCCCGCTTCTATCAGTACGCTGCGTTTGACGAGCATCGTCCCGGTCCAGCCGGCGGCAGCTTTGGTGAATGCGTCAAAGTAATCTTGGAAAAAATCTCTTCCGTTAAGCAGCGCCCGGCCATTTGCCTCGTCAAGCTTTTGACTATGCCGGTCCTGCCCGCAGTGACAATAGATGAAATTGGCCGTCGCCCATACTAACTGGCTATTGCGTTGGAGGAGCTCGGTTTGCACTTGCAACTTTTCAGGCAGCCATTCATCGTCGCTGTCGAGAAAGGCTATCCACTCGCTTGTTGCGGCATTTACGGCGGTATTTCGTGCGACACTTGCGCCGGCATTGGCCTGCCGAATTAATTTTACCCCGGGACCGTAACTTTCCACGATAGTTGCGGTATCATCAGTCGAGACGTCATCGGCTACTATAATCTCATCGGGCCTGCGCCTCTGCGCTAAGACGCTGTCAATAGCTCTGCGAATATGTTTGGCCGCGTTATACGCCGGTATGACTACACCAATAGTCATGGTCATCCCAGGGTTTGCCCCGTTTGCCACCGATCAATGGAAAAACAGATTCCGAATGTCGTTAAAAGTAAGCAACACAAAAACAGCTAAGATGAAAACCAATCCGATATAGCTAATGATCTCCTGGGTCTGGCGGTTCAGAGGCGAACCTTTTATCTTCTCAACAAGCAAAAGGATAATAACACCACCATCCACGATAGGAAGCGGCAGAAGATTCATTACTGCAATAACCGAGCTTATCAGGCCGAGGAAGTACACGTAATATGTCAGCGACTGGCTGGCGACGATTCTGTAGCTCATTGTTACAATACCGACCGGTCCGACCAGCGTGTTAGGCTTTACATCTCTGCTAATCAGTCGCCTCAGCGTGAGGTATGTCTGGGCGATGAACATAGAGGTCTTTTTTAAGCCCATCTTGATAGCTGCAACCGCACCGTCGGCTTTGTAGGGTTCCTTTAAGTACTCGAAAGGCACATACGCTGTCGGCACAAATCCTGTCGATACCGGAGGAGCAAGATTGTTTTTGGCGGTGATATAATCATCGTCGACCGGAATACTCAGCCCAACCCCACCACCATCATCACCTATACGGTAATCCAGACTTATACGCTGTCCGCGGTTCTTGCGTATAATGCGCACGATGTCGTAAAAGTTCTCCACTTTTTCCCCGTCAACCGCTACTATTGTCGCACCTCGTGGTATTTCCAACGGCTCAGGCCCGTCCTCAACACTGATTGTGCCGGCTACAACGGGATGCTCGGCATCAAGCGCCGGATAGATGTCGATCACAACACGACCACTACCCGGCTGCCGCCTGGGAATCTTGGTAACAGTAATTAAAGCTTCACTGCCATCACCCATTCGCCGTAGAACCGTTATCGGCATGGGCCGATCTTCATAACTTTCGGTAAGCTCGCGCAATTGGGCATAGGTAGGATATTCGGTATCGGCAATCTTTACGATGATGTCACCAACTTCCAAAAACGGCCCCGTTTCGTCAGGCGGCGTTTTTCCACGAATTCTGTCCCACCACCCAGAGAACCTGTCTTTAAAAGACGCAGGTCTTGTTCTGTCCTTTGTGGAAATAATTTTAAGTCTCGGGACAAGCGAATAAATATGTGCAAGGTCATAGCCGGTTTTGAAGTTGTCCCGGGTGGCATCAAAATACAGGGGCAGCTTAACATCGACCATCGTTTTTTCGCCGGTCTGGTTCTCTGTTCGCTCAACAGTCAAAACGCCCTCGGGCTGGAGCGACTCCCCAATCAACTCATTTAACTGATGTGCGTCCTGGACAACTCTGCCGTCAAACGCTGTTATCACATCGGCCGGGCGCAGGCCGGTCGTCTCATAAAGTTGCTCTTTATCTTCCGGGTCTGAAAACTTCGCAACCGTGAGAGTCTTAGCCTGGCTGATGCCAAACGAGCGCAAATCCGCGCCGGGCGCCGTCTCGGGGAGGATTTGGCATTCATCAGTGGTTTTGTCGGAGTGTTCGACTACGAGTGATATGGTTTCGCCCTCGGGTGAAAGGGCGGCAGCCAAAAGCAAGGTCGTAAAATCAACAAACCTTTCGCCATTTACTTCCACCACCCGGTCACCGGGGCGCAAGCCCGCGTGCTGGGCAGGTGAATCCGGCCTAACACCCCCAACAACTGCAGGCGGTAAATCCACCCCAATAAGAAATACCAGCATGAAGATAAGGACCGCGCTTATCGCGTTAAATATCACCCCCGCAGCGACTACCGCGATTCTGATTAGTATCGGCTTGTTTGCAAAGGAACGCGGGTCGTCGGTTTCCTCGGCCGGGCCCGTATCATCCTGACCCAACATCTTCACAAAACCGCCGAAAGGTATCGCCCCGATGCGATATTCCGTGTCGGATGGTTTATGCTTCTTCTGCTGCGCAAGTTTTTGGACAACTTGCGATGTCAAAGTAGGATTTTCGCTTTTTTCAGTGTCACCGTCCACC
>QNBT01000036.1 GCA_003644205.1 Planctomycetota bacterium
AAGACATGCTCAATAGCATCAACGAGTCCATTGTTCAAGGCGTAATGGAGCAGGACGGCGAACACAAAGACATTGATGATAGTGACAAAGGTCAAGTGCCGACAGTTCTCAAGTCAGCAATCTAAGCCCACTCGTCGCGCTGTGCGGACACAGCGGGCTGGTCGCAAAGAGAAAAAGGACAAAAGGCTTTTTCAGCAAGCCCTAAAATAGGTCGAGGAAACAATTAAGATGTCTTATGCGGAAAGATTAAAAAGTCCCCGGCGCAGCCGGGATAAGTTCATGTTCGCAACACTATGCTTTGCTCTGGCCGTATTGCGGCCTGCCCGGTGTCTGTCCGATGAACTGCGGCCTTTAAGCCCATCCGTTCACATGCCTAACGGGAACGTGTTTCAAACCTGGGAAGTAAAACCCGTCTATACAAAGACATATCATGTTGATGTTGAGCATCCCGCTGCGTCCGACGCAGGACCCGGAAGCGCAGAGCAGCCCTTCAAAACGATCGGCGCTGCCGCCGCGATACTTCAACCCGGAGAACGTGTTTTAATTCACGGCGGGGTCTATCGCGAATGGATTCGCCCCGCCCGCGGCGGGGCATCCCCTTATCAAATGATCAGCTATGAAGCCGCTCCCGGAGAGATGCCCGTGATTAAAGGTTCCCAGCGCCTCGAAGGCAGGTGGCAGCGCTCCTATCATCCCAATGTGCTCTGGAGCACCAAGCTTCCTAAGGGGGTGTTTGAAAAGCTTCATTTTAACCCCTTTGCCATCCGCAATTTAGAAGATGAAGATGTGCTGTACTTTGGCGGCAAGAACAAACCCAATTGTTGGCCCTATAATCTCAAACGCGGACAGCTCTATCAAGACGGCCGTCGTTTGACCCAGGTGCTCGACCCGGGGCAAACCCACACCAAACCGGGGCAGTATTATGTTGCAGATGATGGCGTGACCGTCACCATACGGCCCTTTGACGACGCCAATCCCAACGAGGTGCTGATGGAGTACACCGTGCATCCGCATCTCATCAAACCGCTTCATCCGGATACGGCCTACATCCGCATCAAGGGCCTGCGGCTGGAGCAAATTGCCAACGGCTTGCGGCGTATCGGGTCCGGCGCGCTGTTCACCTATGGCGGGCACCACTGGATCATCGAGGATAACACCATCGCTCATTGCGGAGGGACGGGGATTGAATTTGGATGGCGTATTGTGGAGTACAAAGAGCCCTCACCTAAGCGAGGTGAAAGTTTTGGCGATAAGGAAACCTGGAATATTGTGCGGGGCAATACAATTTATGATTGCGGTTCAGCAGGTATGCGAAGCCACACCGTTAAACATGACCTCGTCGAATCAAACTATGTTTACAACATTGGCTGGCAAGGCAACCAGTTTCACAGGGAGAACGCAGGGATTAAGCTGCTTCGTGCCGATCAGACCCTCGTCCGCAAAAATGTTGTGCGCCATATTAGTCTGGCCGCCGGCATCTGGATGGACTGGGACATCAAAAATTCCCGCGTCACCCAAAACATTGTCTATGATGTCACCGGCGATCAGGCGGCGATGATTCTGGAGGGCTCGATTGAAACGAACTGGATCGACCACAATATCTTCTGGAAGCTCCAGCCGCGCGGATACTACAGTCATGCAACGGATAATGCTATTGTCGCTCATAACCTGGTGGGACACAGCACCCGCGAGGGATTGACCGCGGCCATCGGCGTTGTATCGCGGGGAATGGGGCGGGGATGGCACAATACGCTTATCCACAATATGACGATTGCTGTTCCTGAAGATATCCACATCCCGGCTCAGAATCGGGACAAGAACACCGTCGCTCACAACATCTCCGATGACGACTCTCAACTCGACGTGGATTTGGTTTTCAAGCCCGAGGAGAAAGTCTTTGTTCTCCGCTGGAAAAACACGGGAACCTGTAACATGGCCGAGCCCGTTTTCTCACCCATTAGCCAGTGGGACTTTTATGGAGCTCTGTGGCCGACCCAGCGTGTGCCGGCCGGCCCCTTCTCCTACCCCAATGAGCACGTGTATCTTCTGGAGTGGAGACTTCCCCTGCCTTAGAGAAAAAGCAAAGGGGCCCGGCACTTTTTTCCTGCGTTGGTGTTATAAACGGTGATTTTGCCTTATAAGTGCTTGCCCTCGTTAAGCATCTATTTGGCTTCCCTGTATCCCGTCAGCAGAAGTGGCACAGGTTAAGGCTTTTGGTTAGGGGAGGCCTTCAAGTGTTTTCCTGCATGCAGGAAAACATATGAAATCGTAGGTTTTAGCTCCATAATCTGGGTTCTTTACCTAAGAAAGGAGCTTGAAATGGCAAAATCAAAAGATGTCGTAAAACAGATCAGCAAGGCAACCCGCCGAAAATTCTCTGCAGATGAGAAGATACGAATAGTTCTTGAAGGATTGCGAGGCGAGACGCCCATATCAGAAGTTTGCAGACGAGAAGGCATAGCAGTTTCAGTTTACTATAAGTGGTCAAAATCAGATTCATCCGGATAATGGGCGGCCCGCTTGCCTGTTGCAGAGGCAGAGTCTTCGGCTGTGACCTACGCATTAACCGGATGAGCCAAAATTAAACCTGAAAATCCAACAGAGAAATCTTGACAGTCTAAGTTGAATTTGGTAAAAATCGTTTGCATTGAAAAGGTAGAATAATGTTTAGTAAACAGTTAAATATCGAAGATACGCGAAGCGAAATGTCAGTCTTAGTTTGAAAGCGAATTGTTATGAAGCGTGTTATTGTTTTTGTTTTGATTTTTGCGGTTTTATCCGGTTGTTCTGTTAAGAGAAAAAAGACTATGGGGGTATCTGCTGATAATAAAGCTGCCGCTGGTAAGGTTAATTTTGAGCGGGAGATATTGATTAGTAAGCGGTATCTTAATATTCCTGTTAAAAATACAAGGAGAAAAGCAGAGAAAGATTTTGTCAGGTTTTTTGTCGGCGGTAAGATGATTCAGGAGTTTAATCTTTGTTATGCGACCGATAAGGTTGACTGGTGGGCTTTTGTTGATGTCAGTGATTACATGGGCAAGAAGCTCACTGTTCGGCTTGAAGGCAAAGAGTGGAACTGCGATGAGGATATGGATATTATTCACCAGACTGATAAGATCAAGGGATGGAGGAACCTTTATAAAGAGAAAGGACGGCCGCAGTTTCATTTTACTTCGCGGCGCGGGTGGAACAACGACTCTAACGGGCTTGTTTATTATAAGGGTCTGTGGCATCTTTTCTATCAGCATAATCCGTTCAGCAGGAACTGGGGGAATATGCATTGGGGACATGCGGTCAGTAAGGATATTTTGCATTGGGAAGAACTTGGCGATGCGATCTATCCGAACGAGTTGGGGACGATATTTTCCGGGTCGGCCGTAGTGGACTGGAAAAACAGTGCGGGACTCCAGAAAGGCGAGGAGAAAACTATCGTATGCTTTTATACCTCGGCTGGCGGGCGGAATTCATGGTCGAAGGGAAAGAAGTATACACAGTCTATCGCATACAGTACAGATGGCGGGCGGACGTTTACCCCGTATGAGAAGAATCCTGTGCTCGGGCATATTGTCGGCGGTAACAGGGATCCGAAAGTGTTCTGGCACGAAGCATCTGGTAAGTGGGTTATGGTGCTTTATCTTGAAAGACCTACTCTTGCGTTCTTTGTTTCGGATAACCTTAAGGACTGGGAGATGACCGGCAAAATCGACGGGTTTCATGAGTGCCCAGAGTTGTTTGAACTGCCTGTAGATGGTGATGAGGGCAATAAGAAGTGGGTGCTTTACGGGGCAAGCGGGGATTATTTTGTCGGGGAATTTGACGGCAGGGAGTTTACGCCGGATGGTGATATCATCAAGTTTACTTACGGCGATTGTTTTTATGCTTCCCAGACGTGGAACGATGTGCCTAAAGAGGACGGACGTCGCATACAGATCGGATGGGCGCGGGTGGATATTCCCGATATGCCGTTTAACCAGATGATGAATTTAGCACTTGAACTTACGCTGCGTACAACGGATGAAGGAATCAGGATGTATGCCGTGCCCATACGGGAGTATGAAAACCTGCGCGGCAGGAAGTACAGCTTCGAAAACGAACAATTGGTTGAAGGTGAGAACCTGCTGGAAGGTATTGAAGGGGAATTTTTTGATATTGTAACTGAAATCGAGGTTGGCGATGCAAAGTATGTAGGGCTTAATGTTCGCGGGGTTGAGATCGTTTATAATGTAGAGAAGCAGGAGCTTGTGGGTATCAGTAAGAAAAAGCAAATAGCACCGGTTAAAGCGGTTGATGGTAAGCTCCGGCTACGTGTGCTTGCTGACCGTGGTATTCGTGAAGTGTTTGCCAATGACGGGCGGATATATATGCCGCTTGGTAGATTTACTGAGACCGCCAATAAGAGCCTGGAAGTGTTTGCACGCGGCGGAAATGCCAAAGCTATCAGCCTTGATGTTTATGAGATGAAATCAATATGGTGAGCGAAAAGCGAATAGTCAACACTCAATAAGGAACAATCAAAACGTAAATAATTATCCTTAGGAATCTTTAATTGTCCTATTTACGATTTGATGAAAAGTAGTTTGAACAAACCTAATTAGTCATAACTGAAATATTGCTGATGAGATATCCTCCTTCGCATAAAGCTACGGAGGCCAAAGGTCCACCTTATAATCCTGCCTGGGCAACTTGTTGCCCATCCTACACACTCGAAAAGGCAACAACCATGCGATTAGACATCGCCCTTTTGCAAGCAAAAGGGCGCCACACAGAACAAGCCCCTTCAAAGGGCTTTTCTACAAAGCAGGAATTTGCTATTTGGGAGGTATATTGGTATAATAGTGGTGCTGGAAGGTTCGATTCGGTTTTTATTAGCAAGGGGATTGTATGTGTGCGGAGTTGTCGGTTGATTCTAAGATTTATCCCGGCGCCGACGGGCAGGTGTCGAGCATGACGGATATGTTGAACTACTTCGAGAAGCATGGCGCGATGCGTGTGTCGGATTTGCATATCAAGGTTGGTGCCCAGCCGGTCTATCGTATTGATGGTGACCTTGTGAAGATAAACGGCCAGCCGGTGACGGAAGAGATCGCGAAGGGATTGATATATCCGCTGATCGGCGACAAGTGTGTCCAGACACTGAAAAAGCGAAGCAGTGTCGATTGTTCATACCGGTTCGGCAAGTTGCAGTTTCGCATAAATGTCTTTATGGAGAATGACGGGATGTGTGCTGCGATTCGGGCTCTTGGGCTCGATATTCCCCCGCCGGTGGATATTGGTTTTCCGAATGATGTGTGGCGTGATATCGTGAAGCTAAAATACGGGCTGGTACTCTTTACCGGTATTACCGGGGCCGGTAAGAGCACGTCAATTGCTTCGATAATCGACATGATAAATCAGAACAGGGCCTGTAGAATCCTCACATTAGAAGACCCTATCGAGTACATATTCGGCCAACGAAACTCGATGATATCCCAACGTGAGGTTGGCAGGGACGTGGATACCTTTGCGGACGGGCTTCGGTCGATGATGCGACAGGACCCTGACGTGATATTTGTGGGCGAGATGCGTGACCAGGAAACGGTGTCGCTGACGCTGACGGCGGCGGAGACGGGTCATCTTGTGTTTTCGACTCTGCACACACGTGACGTAGTCGGTTCGATAACACGAATTCTGGATTATTTTCCATCTGGCAGGCAGGAAGAGGTACGAAATCAGCTCTCGTTAGGGCTTGCGTATGTACTGAGTCAAAAGCTTATCCCGCAAAAAGACGGTCAAGGCAGAATTGTTGCGATGGAGGTGCTCAACAATAACTACGCTGTCGCTAATCTGATTCGGACGGGCAAGGTGGAGCAGATTTATTCTCAGATGCAGATAAAGACGAAGAATCAGTCTGATGAGAAAATGATAACGCTGGAGAGGCACCTGGCAAGGCTGGTTAAGGCGGGCAAAGTGGATTTGCTCGAGGCGCAGAAGTGGGCCAATGACTACAAGTGCTTTGTTGATGCGCTAAATACCGTTTCGGACGTGGAACTGGATTAAATGACGATTACATTTCACTGTCCCCATTGTGGGGGGTTCACTTGCCTTTAGGCTGGGTAGTAACGATAATAACATGGGGGTGTTTGTTTTGGTATTACATGGAGATAATTCAGGGGGCGGCCTTCGAGATGGATGAGTTGCCGGAGGTTGATATTGGGGCCGGCTTTGAGTTTCTGTGGAATATTTTCAAATCGATATACCTTTTTGCCGTTGCCGTAATTGTGGCGGAGCTTCCGTTTATTATTATTGTCACGTTATTGGGGAAAATGGGCATTGAATTACCAGGCCTTTTTGGGGCGTTGATGCTTGCCGGACTCCTTAGTTTTCCGATGGTGATTTTAACCTTGTCCACGGAATCGCGGCTTTGGATGGTGTTCAGAGTTGATTATTTGTGGGTGCCTATTTTGAAGGCTTTTCGGCCTTATGCTGTAACTGCCGGCTTAGTTGTCCTGGGCGGTTTGCTGCAATGGTTTACAGTGGATTATAATCAATTATCCGGCCAGAACAAAACAATTGTGGGGTTGCATTTAGCTGCGCATATTGGAGCACAGATTATAATTATTATCGCAATGCGAACGATAGGATTATTCTATCGGCATTACTCTTGCTATTTTCCATATTAAATCATGGTTGGTTCTTTATTATTGTTTGCGGCAATATACAGCACCAAGAATGGTTGAATCATTACAGTTAATTCGGATGTCTGAGCCGTTGCAGCGACCTTTAAAAAAGGCGTCATCGACAGGGATTTCCAGCACGTTCCATTTGCCGGTATTATTCAATTTTATTTTTGCGGCAGTCTTCCAGGCTCCCGGATTATTATTGACTACCTTCACTTTCGGGTCACTCGAATCGTATAATAGTGCAAACGTGCCATCGTTGTTGTCGAAATATACCACGCTGATTATCACCTTCGGTGATTCTCCGGCTTTAAATTCCGGGGCGGTAACTTTGTAATAGGCATATCTGGCCGTTTTATTCTGCCCTTTGGTCGGCTCGTAGCCTGTCAAACCATCAACCTTAATCTCACTCCAGTTCGTCTCCGGGTTGCTTGCCGTGAACTCCATTTTTGAACCGAGTTTTGACTCGTCCTTATCCCAGACCTTGCCGAACTTGCGGTTTTGCACATCCGGCACCGGGAAGTTGTCGCTTCTGAAGGGTGAGGCGGGAAGTCCTTGGCTGTTATAAAGATTGCACAGCGGGAACGCCGACCAGCCATAACGGACCGCGACAGGCTCGGAAACCTCCTTACTGAAAACCTCAACATGGTCGCCGACGATTTTGGCTTCTGCCGGGACAAATTTTTTATCGGCCCCGCAGATGGTGAAACCCGCAAGTTTATCAGCCGGGACCACATAGGCGTCAGGATCGTCTTTTGCCCATACGTTTCTTTTGCTGCTCATCGCTACGCGCCTGACCTCAAGCCCGGAGTAGATATGCGAAAAGTAAACTTTGATTTTATTGCCTTTGAAAACCGCTTTTTTAAACAACGGCCCGGACGACACTACCGCCTTGTTCTCTAACTTCTCAGCCCACAGAGCCAGGCGTTCGCCCACAGATTGCTTTTCCTGCGGATGGATATCGGCATACTCTCCGAGGTCAGTGGTAACCACCAATCCAGTGTTAGGCAGCGATAATGTTTTCAACTGGGCATCCCGGATGTACGCCCACGCATCGGAAGCAAGACCATTGACATTATGGAACGGTGCGATTTGAACTGTGAAAAACGGCATTTTTTTCAGGTGCGGATTGTTCTTAGCCCATATCTTTCGCCAGCTTTTAATATGCTGTTTTGACAGGGTATAGTACGAATGCGGTATGCGCCCGTTTGATTCACCTTGATACCAGATCACGCCCTTGATCGTGAATTTCCGCAGCGGATGTATCATTGAATTATAGAGTACTCCGGCACCGTTGCTGGACTCTGAATCGAGGTTAAGCCCCTCAACCACCTCGCCGGGCATCCACCGCTGGATTTGCGTTCCGCCCACAGCGCTAACAATCAGCCCGACCGGAACATCCAGGTCGCGTCTAACTTTTGCTGCAAAAAAATAGGCGGTCGGCGACAGTGGCATCATCCACGGCTCACACGCTTCATGCCAGGCGTCTGCAAACGGTTTTTTAACAATGACCGCCTCTTCGGGCTTAGCGATACTGCGTCTTTCCATAATGATACTGCGAATGTCAGGGTTATCAATTTCCGCAGCCTGACTTTTCAGCAACGGGTAAGCTCCAAACCCGCGATCCATATTCGATTGGCCGCCGCACAGCCAGACGTCGCCGGTCAACACGTTGCTGATAGCAACCGGCTTTTTGCTCTTGTCCGAGTTGACCACGAGCTTTTGTGGTTCGAAGGATTTCTTCATGGGGTCGAGCTTCAGCTCCCAAACGCCTTTCTTGTCTGCTTTGGTGCTCTTTTTCTGTCCATTGAAAGCAACGGTCACCTCGCTTGACGGAGCGGCGTTTCCGTAAACCGAAACCTTCGCTCTCCGCTGAAGCACCATGTTATCCTTGAAAATGCCGTTTAGCTGGAGATCAGCGTATGCCGATGCAGCCAGACACAAAACTAAAAGGACAAAATATTTTTTCATAAAGTATCCTTATTAAAATACAGGATTTCCCACTTAAACGCTTAAAAAGCACGATTTACTCCTGTCAGTGTCGATAATCTTATCAAAATCACCTTGAACTGTCAAAGATTTCCTTTTCCGTTCATGCAGCTTAATCCGTGCGAATATACGGTGGTTGTGAAGGACACCAACCAATTCGAGGCCGAGTACGGCACAGGCGCAAACATCGCCGGTGCGTTTACCGATGAGGATGAGTCTATAGATTTTATCTTTCCATTAGGCACGACGATACCAGCCGGCGGCTATTTATTGTTAGTAGATGAAGATGCCTTTAACTACCGCTACTCCATCACCCGGCTCATAAACAGGGCATAAACGGCCTTGGATGGCTGCCGCAAAATCGAGAAAAAAAAAACGCAAAATCGAGACTATTAAGGTTGTCTTGCTGCTATAATTGTAACACTGGCGATAGTTCGTTTAGACTTGAATGTTCCTTGGAGGAGGAATAGTGAAAAGACTGGTTGCTTTAGGATTAGTTGTGGCCTTTGTTATACCGGCTGCGGCTGATGACCTAAACCCCGCTTCATGGAGGGGCCGGGAAGACACTGTCTTTGCAGAATGGGACTTTCCTACCGAAGCCGATATCCATCCCGATCCTTGCTCCTATTATGGTCCGGGTTATGACGATACTTACGTATGGGACGAGACGGGCTGGACATACCACGACAACTTCGGCGGTCGCCAGGGTGTTTGGCAAATAAGCGGAGAGGGAGGATGGGATGTAGCGAACTATCTGCCGACGTTGGGCGGAAAAGATATCCAGATACAAATCACCTATTATGGGGACCTCGAAGGGATGTACACTTATGCGGAGGATTTCATACCGGAATATGTTGAAGAGACGGTCGATCTGACAATTGACTCCACACAGGATCTTGGCAACGGCTGGACATACGCGTTGCTGACTGGTAAGTTCACAACCTTCAACCCTGATATGGAGTCGTACTATCCGTACGCTTCGGGCGGGACCCCACCCACAGGCGGGTTATATGTTGATCAAATCGTGATCGAAACTTTGCACCATACCCCTGAGCCGGCAACGATAGTCCTGCTTGGCCTTGGCGGCCTGGTGGTTGTTTGGCGCAGAAGATAGTGCAAGAACGTGAGAAGTGAAAGGTGGAACCTTCCCGGTTTCCTGGACAGGGAAGGTTTTTTTCGATATGATTATTCCATAAGCGTTTTTTTAGCAGAACATCAAATTCCCAGACCCCGGAATCGCTCATAACCTTTACAGAAGCCGCAATTTATGGTATTTGTCCTGTCGAAGTGAGTCTTTAAGTTAAGGCAGGTGAGCTAAGTAACACGTTTATGGATGGAATCGAGTTATGAGCAGTGAACAAACCTTCACCATTGTTGGTTTAGGCGAGATTCTGTGGGACATGTTGCCTGCGGGCAAACGGTTAGGTGGTGCGCCCGCCAATTTCGCATATCATGCCCAGGCACTTGGTGCCAAAGGTGTGGTTGTGAGTTGTATTGGTGATGACGATTTGGGCAAAGAGATTTTAAGCCAACTTGGCTCTCTCGGCCTGGATTGCGAGTACATAGCGGTCAATAAGGCACATCGCACTGGAGCGGTTACGGTCAAGCTCGATGAAAAAGGCGTACCCGATTTTACCATCCATGAAAATGTGGCATGGGATTTTATTCCTCTGGAGTCCCGCTTGCTGGAGCTTGCGACGCGGGCCGATGCGGTTTGCTTTGGGTCTTTGTGCCAGCGGCGGGACGTATCGCGAGATACCGTTCGGCGGTTTCTTAAGGAGACAAAACCCGATTGTCTTCGCATATTTGATATAAATATCCGTCAGTCTTATTACAGCAAAGACATTGTGAACACCATGCTCAAGACGAGCAACGTTTTGAAACTCAATGAGGATGAACTGTCGTTGGTGGCCGAATTGTTGGACATCGAAGGTACTGAAACGGAGATTCTTGCTGAGTTGCTGGCCCGTTACGAGTTGCGCCTCGTTGTATTGACGAAGGGTGCCGAGGGAAGTCGCTTATACGGCAAGGGCGGCGATTCTGTGTGTGAGGGAATACCGCCTGAGAAAATCGCCGACACAGTTGGAGCCGGCGATGCTTTCACCGCGGCGGTGTCTGTTGGTTTGCTGAGGGGCAAGAGTCTGGATGAGATTAACGCCCATGCCAATCGCCTGGCCGGCTTCGTCTGCTCGCAGGTCGGTGCTACACCCAAGCTGCCTGACGAGCTGGCCGTTAGTTAACTTGCAAGAGAAATGAAAGGTGTCCGGTCACTTTAATCCTTTCTTCTGAAGGTCTTGCGATAGGCCAAGGGGGTCATCTTCATTTTCTGTTTGAATGTTACTCCCAGATGGGTTGCGGTGGAGAAGCCGGATTTTTGTGCCACATGGCTAATGGGCAGTTCTGTTTCGATGAGCATTTCAGCGGCCGAGGTGATGTGCACGCGCTGGATTTCATTCAGGATGGACCTGCCGACAATCCTGCGAAAGCGGCGTTCGAGGAGGCGCCTGGACAGCGCCGTGGCGTTTACCACATCATCTACTCTAATTATTTGGCCGGCATTGGCCCTGATGAAACGAATGGCATCAGCAACGGCGGGGTCCGTATCCGCTGAGATATCGGTCGATTTCCTTGTGACCACACCGGCCGGTTCAGCGATGACCGTTTGACCTGCCATCTTTTCGCCGTCCATGAATCTATCAAGAAGGGCTGCTGCCTCATAACCGGCTTTATCAGAGTTTAAGGCGATACTCGAAAGCGGGGGATCCAGCAGATTGCATATTAATTCGTCATTGTCCACGCCGATAAGCGATATCTCCTCGGGTATTGCCACACCGGCAAAATGAGCAGCCTCGATCAGTGCACAGGACTGCTCATCGTTACACGCCATCAGGCCGAGAGGCTTGGGTAAATCTCTGAGCCAATTAGCTAAAGTTTCCCTTTCCTCGTTCCGGATATTATCTTTCTTCAAATGCGGCTCCTGATAGAGATGGCATTGGAATTTCGCCTCTTGTATCCTTTGGCGAAAGCCTTCGCATCGCTGTCGGGACCAGTTTTTATTGGGAAGCCCACAAAAAGCAAAGTGTCGAAGGCCCTGCTCAATGAAGTATTGGGCGGCGATTCTGCCGGTTGTAACCGAATCGGTTCTGATGGTGGCAATACCATTTGATTCAGATGCTTTTGCGGGGAGGTGGTCTGTTAGCTCGTCATCCACGGTGATAGTGGGCAGGCCGCTTTCATAGATTCTTCTCGCCAGCCGGCTGGAATTGATGCCGGCTGCAAAGATACCCTCCGCTCGCCGGCTTTTGATATTCGCAAGGCCGATGTTATAGGTATTCCAGAAGTTCATTTCGACGGACCACG
>QNBT01000037.1 GCA_003644205.1 Planctomycetota bacterium
CATTTTTTAATGTCACCGATTCTACTCTTTCTTCTCCATCGATTGCCGTAACAATCGTATCTGGTTTCAGCCTTAAATTAGACCCCGGTTCATTGATTTTTGTCATCAGCTCTTCGGTTAGAACGCGTGTCGCCCGAAATTCCTGGCGGCGGTGGACCAAAATGACCTCGGAAGCAAACTTGGCTAAATGAAGCGTATCTTCTACGGCAACGTTTCCACCACCAACAGCCACAACCTTCTTGCCCTTAAAAAAAGGAGCGTCGCATGTCCCGCAGTAACTTACTCCCGCCCCGGCTTTGCGAAACTTCTCCTCACCTGGGACACCAAGTTTGCGATACGAACTGCCCGATGCCAGAATTACAGACCGGGCTGTATAAACATCGCCGTTGCAGCTAATTTTAATTTCCCCGGAGTCAAGCTTGTTAAGGGATGTTACTTCACTGCCGTGTTTTATTTGAGCACCGAATCCCGCAACCTGACCCATCATTTTTTCTATCAAATCAGGGCCGGAGATATTTTCAAAACCGGGATAATTTTCTATCCGATCAGTATTATTGATTTGCCCGCCTGGATAAAATTTCTCAAATACTAACGTTTTGAACCGATCCCTGGCGGCATAAAGTGCAGCTCCTAACCCAGCTGGTCCAGCTCCTACTATCACACAATCAAATACTTCTTTGTCCACACCAAATTCCTTTCTTATCGCTAATTAACCTAAAAGTTCATTCACTTTGCTATTGATAGTTATGTAAACTTTTTCCTCTAAATCTTCCAAGGGCAGCTTTTTTGTTTTTTTTATCCCGAGAGTTGCAGTTAGCTCAATGTAGCTATCTACCGGCATTTTTTGTTGTTCAAAAAGTTTCCTACCGCATTGAACAGCGCAGGCATCTATCAAAATACGCTTCTCGGAATTCTTCAGAATCTGTTTAAATTTCCACGGAACTATAACAGCAGGAAGGCATCCGATCTTTACGTCATCCGGATTTTCTTGCCATATCTGAATACAAGCCTTAGATGCAGCAACGCCCGTGGCACATCCACCATAGCAAGTGAAAATCAAAAGTTTATAAGGTTTTGTTTTACTCATACGAAATCAATACGAATTCAAGCAAGAACATATTTCTATTTATAATCTTGCACTATGCATTGCATTAAAGGTCATTCATCTTTGAGTAACCCTACTATCTCTTTTGCATTATTTGCACAAATAAGCTTGCTGCAAAACGTTTTTGATTGTGCCAGTTCAGCAATTTCAGCAAGCGCTTCCACATGAGGCCCGGAAAGATTAGGTGAAGCTACCATAAGGAATAAAAGTTTTGCTGGTTTGCCGTCAGGGGAATCAAAATCTACACCATCCGGTGCGATACCGATAGCGAGTTTAAGAGTAGAAACCGCAGAAGTTTTACAATGAGGAACTGCAATACCTTCCCCAAGACCCGTACTGCCTTTGTCTTCCCGTCCCTGTAACGCTTTGAGAACGGCATCGAAATCTTCGATTTGGCCAGCGTCTTTTAATACCTGAACCAGTTCCCGCAAAACATCCGGTTTATTTCTGGACTTTAGCGGAACCTTTACAATATTTTCCGTAACTAAATCAATTAACGCCATTAACGGTTTCTCCTTAGATTTTATGCTTCAAAATTTCTCTGTATCTCAGCAGCAATCATGTTAAGCTAGCGAATCATACATATCCCAAACTTTATCTTCATCTTTTACGATAAGAACAGAACACGGCACAGAACGCATTGCGTGTTCTCTTTCATCGTAGAGTTCGTCTCTCCTGCTTTTTATCCTTGATAACTCGCCAAGAACGAGAAGGTCAATATCGTGATTTTTTATGGCATCTATAATTTCCTTATGAATATTTCCTTTGCGGCTTTGTGTAGAAACTGTTAATCCCTTTTTGGTGGCAAGCTTATCAACGTGATTTAAGTATTTTTGTGCATCAGATTCCATATCGTGTTCATATTCGACCTGCTCATCTTTGAGAAAGATTTTAGCTTTCAAAAGTTCCTCAATTGCCCTTGTATTAACAACATAAAGGGCAAAAAGTTCGGCACCAAAAAATGAGGCAAGGCATATCGCATATTGAGAAGCAATAACGGATTCTTCGGTTCCATCAACATAAACCAGTATTTTTTTAGGATTACTCACGATATTTCTCCTGCGTTCTGTGCCTTTTTCTTTTCGAGATTTTCCTTAACCATCTTCATAAGAACGAACATATCTCTTTCATTTTCTTCGAGTCTGCTCTGTATATAACTAACCACTTCTTTTAAATCCGGTATTGCTATTTTCTCTAGAGCATTGACTTTTCTTATGGTTTTTTCACTTCATTGGCAAGTCTTAACACAGATATTTTCAATTCGGAAAGCTTGCCGAGCAGTTTCAAAGC
This sequence comes from Planctomycetota bacterium, assembly GCA_003644205.1. Classification (GTDB taxonomy): domain Bacteria; phylum Planctomycetota; class Phycisphaerae; order Sedimentisphaerales; family Anaerohalosphaeraceae; genus QNBT01. Next base: position 2,396 of record QNBT01000037.1, read on the forward strand.
TTCCTTGAAAAAATTCAGTGAACTATCAATCCAGAAAACTGTTCCCAACGGACTATAATATGGAGCGTTTTCTTTAAATTCTGTTTCAATAACAGGAAGGATAACTCCCATGACTTTACGGGAATGTACAGTAATATCTGTTTGAATATTAACAGCTCCAGTCAGATACTGTACTCTGAGCCTTCCCATATCAAAAACAGCTTCTTCAAGAGCTTCGTATGCTTTTGCCAGGGCTGTTTCGACTCTATTTTGAAAATCGACTGTTTGATCGACGATCGCCAGCAGTTCAATTACTAATATATTTCTTTTCTGGTCGAGAAGCTCATAGCCCTGCTGTGCGAACTTAAGGTCATTCTTAAGTCTAAGCAAATTTGCTTTCGTCGGTGCATAACTAAGCTTAGGCATTTTGTAGGATTACTAACCTCCGTAATATTTTTCTATTTCCTGCTCTGTAATCCTGTGCAGTTCTTCAACAGGCAGAGATCTCAGTACTTCCCAGCCCAGATCAAGAGTCTGTTCAATATTTCTTTGTTCATCTTGTCGCTGAGAAACAAATTTCTGCTCAAACTGTGTACCGAATTCAAGGTACTTACAATCCAGTGGTGTTAGTTCCTCCTCTCCGATGACTGATGCGAGATTGCGGACATCCTTGACATAACTGTAAGCGGCAAAGAGCTGGCTTGCCAGATGTGGATGATCCTCCCTTGTCATGCCTTTGCCTATGCCATCCTTCATCAAACGTGACAGCGAAGGTAGTCCTGCGACAGGCGGATAGATTCCCCGTCCGTCCATTTCTCTTTCGAAAACGATCTGGCCTTCTGTGATGTACCCGGAAAGATCCGGTATAGGATGGGATATATCATCGTTTGGCATCGTAAGTATAGGAAGAAGCGTAATAGAGCCCTTGTAACCTTTAATCATACCTGATCGCTCATAAAGTTCGGCTAGATCAGAATAAAGATAACCAGGATATCCTTTACGCGAAGGTATTTCGCCTCTGATAGTGGATATCTCACGCAGTGATTCGCAATAATTAGTCATATCTGTCATAATAACAAGCACATGCATGTCCTGCTTGAAGGCCAGGTATTCGGCAAGGGTAAGTGTGGTCCTGGGCGTAATCAGCCTTTCTATAGAAGGATCGTCAGCTAAAGAAAGGAAAAGTGCTACGTTTCCAAGTACACCGCTCTGCTCAAATGAGCGAGTAAAAAAGCGGGCTATGTCATGCTTGACACCCATCGCAGCAAAAACAACAGCAACCTCTGTATCGCTGCCGCGAATTTTTGCCTGTTTGGCAATTTGAGCTGCGAGTTCATTATGCGGCAAGCCGTTGCCGGAAAATATCGGAAGTTTTTGACCTCGAATGAGAGTGTTCATTCCATCAATAACTGAAATGCCTGTTTGTATAAAGTCACGTGGATACTGCCTCGAGGTCGGATTGATAGCCATACCGTTTACATCCAATTCAATGTCGCTTCGCTGAGGCGGTCCGCCGTCGATTGGTTGACCTAAACCATTGAACACACGCCCCAACATCTCCTTGGAAACCGCAATCGTAAGCGGCTCTCCAGAGAACCTTACGCGCGTATCAGGGAGAGTCAGGCCTGATGTTCCTTCAAAGACCTGTGCAACAACTGTGCTTACAGAAGTTTCCAGTACAATACCCAGCCGGACATTACCCTGTTTATCTATGCACTCAATCAATTCCCTATAACCAACGGGATGAGTGTTGCGTATGAATACAAGAGGGCCTTCTATTTTGTCAACGCTAATATATTCACGCCTTGATAGAAGATGTTTATTATTTAAATCAGGCATGCAGCGCCTCCAATTGATCCATTGAGCGTTCAAGTCTGGCTTCAATTTTATCAAGACCGGAAAGGTCTTCGTTTGGTATAGTAAATTTCATTCTCACCACATCCTGATATATCTTCATCTTCCGTAAATTAACCATGGTTATACCTTTTTTGATTGCTTCTGAACCCCGCCTCCAGTAAACAAGGATGATGTGTAACATTTTTGCCTGCTTTTGTATCGTTGAAAATGTATCAACCTTATCGTAGGCATTCTGCTGCAGGAAAGCGTTCTTAAAAAGTGTGCATACTTCGAGGATAAATCTCTGAGTATCGGGCAAGGCATCGGGGCCTACCAGTTTTACAACTTGCTGAAGACGAACTTCCCTGTGAAGAAGTTCCATTATTTCTGCTCTCTCGTTAAACCAATCCGGGTTCGCTGACTGCTGCCACCAAGAGCCAATATCATTGAGGTACTCGCTGTAACTGTCAAGCCATGAGATGGCCGGGTAATGTCGGGCATTAGCAAGGTCTCTGTCAAGTGCCCAGAAACAGCGTATAAAACGTTTCGTATGTTGCGTTACCGGTTCAGAAAAATCTCCGCCCGGTGGTGAAACAGCACCGATTACACTGACGGAACCGTTCTGGCCACTTAATGTTTCCATGTAACCGGCTCTTTCATAGAATTCGGCTATTTTTGTAGGCAAATAAGCAGGGAAACCCTCTTCAGCAGGCATTTCCTCCATGCGACCTGAGAGTTCACGAAGGGCTTCGGCCCAGCGTGAAGTGGAGTCTGCCATGACCGCTACATGGTAACCCTGATCCCGGAAATACTCTGCCATGGTTATACCAGTATAAATGCTTGCTTCTCTGGCGGAAACCGGCATATTTGATGTATTGGCGATAAGGATGGTTCTTTCCATCAGTGAACGGCCGGTTCGTGGATCTACCAATTTGGGAAATTCAGTCAGCACATCTGTAATCTCATTACCCCGTTCACCACAGCCGATATAAACAATAACATCCGCATCGCACCATTTGGCTATCGCTTGCTGAGCCATTGTTTTGCCGGTTCCGAATCCACCCGGTATTGATACAGTGCCTCCTTTAGCTACAGGAAACAGGGTATCTATAATTCTTTGGCCAGTTATAAGCGGAATATTCATGGCAAGACGTTTGTTTGTAGGACGCTGAAGTCGTATGGGCCACTTGTGCATTAGGAAAAGATTTTTGCTTCCTTGGGTTTTGTTTTCCTTTAGAACCGCTATTGCATCGTCAACTGTATATTCGCCTTCAGGAACAATTGATGCTATAACACCGCTGTCTTTGGGGGGGACAAGAATCTTATGGACAAGATTTTGTGTTTCCTGTACCGTACCTAAAATCATCCCTCCGGAAACTTTGCTTCCCTGCTTTACCAAAGGTGTGAAATGCCATTTTTTATTTCTGTCTAATGACGGGACAGTAATTCCCCGTTTTATGTAGATATCCGATATATCGCGTATAGTCTTAAGGGGTCTTTGAATACCATCATAGATAGTACTGATCATACCCGGGCCGAGTTCTACAGAAAGCTGCATCGATGAGCCATAAACCGGATCATATGGCGCTACTCCGGTTGTGTCTTCGTAGACCTGTACAATTGCACTGTCTGTTTGAAGCTTAATGAGTTCACCAATAAGATTTTCATTTCCAACCCTGACCAGTTCAAACATCTCGGCGTTGGTGATACCCATAACCTCTATTACAGGACCATTAACCCGTTTTACTTTGCCAATAATCCGTTCACTCATAATTACGTTTCTTTGTCTTCTGTGAATAACTCGTTATATATCATTGTTCTTATTTCACGCTGCTTTCTTAACAGTCTTGTTTCAACCTGGTTATTAAAAGCAATTCGCCCATCTGATGAGGTCAGCACAACACCCTGAGACTCCAATGACGAAGCATTGGACAAAGCCAAGCTAATTTGCTTACTCGTATACTTGCCGATTTTGTCTTTGACCTTGGAAAGCAGCACTTCATCTATCAACAAAAGCTCTTTTGGGGATGCGTTGATTTCTGCCGATTCGACATCGAGGCCAATAGCTGACTCAGTAATCCAGTTAACCAAAACATCTCTATAATTTGCTTCATGAATCATTGCATTCAACCTGGCTTTCACTTTTTCTATGATGTCATGCATAATAGTGTCCCGGAGTTGCAGAAAACGACGTTTTACTTCAAGTTCAGCGTCTGCAATGATCCTGTCTTTAATTTTCTGTGCCTGCTCCTGGGCTTTTTGTCGAGCTTCAGCCAGCATGGATTCAACTTTCTGTGCGGAATATTTTCTTTTTTCATCCGCTTGTTTACGCGCTTCGGCCAGGATACTTTCCACTTCGGTATTTGCGTCAGCTTCGATACCTGAAATTAATGCCTCTTTATCTTTTGCTAATGAGTCCACAGCTTGTTATAACCTCATTTTGAACGTGTTTTGCCTTGTATGACAACGTAAAATAATTATATTTTTACTCCGACAGCTGCATTTACCATTTCCTTTATATCCGGTCTGCCCGGGTTTTTCCCGTGCCTGTCAGGAATTTCCACGATAAGCGGAAAATCTTGTGTAAACAGGTATTGATCTACAATTGACCGTATCATGTCTGCAACAGCTTCAGTAACGATAATGATACCAGTTTCATGGTCATTGATTATCTCTTGAAACGCTTCCTTCGCTTCTTCGACGTCAGAAGCAGTCTTCCCGGACACTCCAACGACACCGAAACCAAGTACTGTATCTTCATCACCAATAACAGAATACTTCATTTTGAACTTAAACCTTCCCAAGAATCATCAACGATGTAATAAAGCCAAAAACAACAATACCTTCAGCCAGCGCTACAAAGATTAGGGCTTGGCCTGCGATTTGTGGTTTTTCTGCGATAGCACCCATTGCGGCAGCACCTACATGCGAAATAGCAAAGCCGGCACCAATAGCCCCAAGGCCAAAGGCAATAGAAGCGGCAATAAGACCATATTTCATAACTCCTGCCTTCTCTATCGTTATGTCAGACTCTCCAATTTCCCGTTCCTGTGGAGCCTGCGCAAAAACTGTGCTTGAAAACAAAGTGCCGCTGATTGCCATAATGCTCAGGAGAATTACAATACTTTGAGTAATTTGCGTCTTAAATTTTTTTACCGGTTCATTCATCGTTTTTTGTCCTTTCACTTCTTCTTTTAGAGTTTACTGTTTAATGAGATAGGTGTATGCAGTTTTCCTGTTCCATGAAAAAACTTTGTAAAGAATTCGTAATAACTGAGCCTCAATGCCTGGATACCTGCCGTCAGTCCTTCAAGGACAATTACCAGTAGATTCCCAATTATCAGAATCAAAATCGAATATAAACCTGATGTCATAGCTGCCAGTGTGAAGAATGAAATCATCAGACAGACATGAGCGATGCCAATTCCGGCTACTCGCATAAAAGAAAGGGTATTCGACAGGTAGCCGCTGAAGATTTCAAGCAGTTCAACTATCCACTGCATTAGAAAACTTGGAAGCAGAAGTAAGAAATTGTTATTATACTGAGCTGTTGCTTTGCTTTGTTTAAAATAACGATAAGGTTCCCTGATGAACAGTAAAATTGCAGGCAGCCCTGAGAGCATAAAAATTATTCTGCCATCAGGAAACTCTTTGTAGTCGTGTGACACCAGATAGTAAGCAATGTAAATGCCGCCTCCGTAAATCCAGCCGCCGAATATCCCCCCCTTATCAAAGAAAAGCTCCATCCATTTTCCTGCTCGGATTATATTAATCCAGTTGAACACAAGCCCAAGGTAGATAACACTTATTCCGAAATAAACGGTTATCAATAGAATATCATATATACTGTGGATTACTGAATTTGAGGCATTCTGATTATGACCTGATACAATACTGTGAAAATCAAACCAGAGCGGTTTGATCAGGTCGGAACCGAAATATGAACCAAAAAGAACACCGAAAAGCATTGCAGACATTCCACACCATATCACAAGCCACGAAAGCTGATAAAAATTTTTCCTTTCTTCGTTTCTTTTGAAAATAGAGGCCCCAAGCAGGCCGACTATCACCAAAATAACTCCCTGGCCAAAATCAGAAAACATTAGTCCGAACATTATCAAATATATAGGCATTACAAAAACAGTAGGGTCAATAGTTCCGTATTTGGGAATACCGAAATTACTGACCAGCATCTGGAAAGGTGCCAGTATTTTTGGATTGTTAAGTTGAACCGGAATTTCATCGCCGATTGTCTCAACACTGCCCGGTTCATGCCATTCTAAATAGCAATAACCATTGGAAGCCTTTATGATTCCTTTACTGAGTTTGTCCTTTTTGGATAAAGGAACCCAACCTGCAAAAACAACGGTTCGTGAAGAAGATTTGAAGTTTGTCTGAATTTTGTAACATAGTTCGTTTACCCTCAAACTCACCCAAATCTCTTTAAAATTCCCTGCTTCTTCTTTTACAACATTATTTGCCTGCGCCTGAAGTTGCTTTTGATCGTTTGTTAAGCGTTCTATTTTTGCAGGTATTTCTTCGAGGAGCTTTTTTTCGTCTGATTTAAGCTCTTTGGACAATTCTAATTCACGCCATCCTGCCTCTGAAAGAAGCTTATCGACATCACCACTGTCCCTCTTCATTGAGACTATAATATTATGTGCGACATCGTTTTCCTGCCTCAGTTTGATATTCAAAACAGGTTTTTCCTTTAAAGAATCATCAAGCTGATTTATGTTTGATGCAGGTAACTGACCGGTCTTTATGGACAGCCTGGATTGCTGTGAAGGAATGGCAATCCCGGATAAACCCGAACCATATATCTGTAACTGCCTTCTGATATCTTCGAGCTCTAAAATCTTCTGGTTAAGTACCCTCTGTTTATCCCTGATCCCTTCCCTTTTAGCTTCTATCTTGTCAAGGAGCTCACTTTCTTTTTTAATATCAATCCGAATATGGTTATTAAAATCATATTCTCGGGGCATCTTAGGAACAATGTCGGCGGAATGCAAAAAGCCTTCTATGCGCTTTCGTAAATCGGAGACTTGCCCCAAAGAGGTTTCCGGCTGGACAGTTGAGAGATTCTTCATTCCTTCCGCGTTAAATTCAGTTGTGCTGATAAAGTGCATAATACCCTCGCGAAGAATGGCTTCGGTTACCCGCCTTGAATCCTTTTCTAATACTATTGCAAAAAGTTGTGTCATGGGGATTGTAGGCATCAGATCATGCTTTTAACCTTTCCTCTGTTCTGCCGTAGTGTTTTGCATTCAGTACCTTCCTGATTTTTCTGAATTCTTCATCCTTCAAAATAAAATACACAAGCACAATACCTATGTTAAACGGATAGCCAGCTAAGATTTTTTGCGTCTCTTCTTTCCTGATTTCTTCGAGTATCTGGTGAATAAGCAAAAGCCGCGAGGTGCTGCCCGAAGTCTGCGAGGACATAAGACTTGATAAAGTTGGATACTGATATTTGATAGAGGTCTGAAGGGCAACAGGGAAATTCTCAGCATTATATAATTCTTCTACGGCTGCTTTATTAAGGTTTAGTCCCCCAGGAATAACGGCTGCAAGAACTTCTTTTAGAGTCAGGTCGTAAAAGTCCTTTAAGCGAATGACCCAGCTTATATTCTTCAAATCAATTTCTACGCTTATAAGCCTTTGCGTTATATTACAGTCTTTGGGATCAAGCTTATTAATCGAGGATATGAGGTTTTGATAGTAAAAATGGTCAAAAGCTATCTCCATGCGAAAAAGAGAGCTGTTGGTTTCTACGTCTTGGCTGTACTGGTCTATAATTCTGCTGTACGGCGTACCAGCGCAGTGTCCTGCAATTTCATCAAAGCTTTCGGCATTAATAATTAAATCTACAGGTATTTTTTGAATAATGGTTTCATACAGGATGTAGTGAACAATCGTTTTATCGGTGCTTTTATGTATGTTCCTATTAAAATAAACCCTTATTGCATTTTTGAGATTATCAATTTCATATTTTATCAACAGTGAATCAACAAGCTGCCCGGCTGACGGATCGAGATATTGACGGACATCTCTATAAAACTCGATTTGTTTTTTGAGCAGTTCGAGCTCAACTTGTTTAAGGTCGCCAGTTCCGGAATATGTTTTTTCCAAATCAGCAAAGTTAGTTTCACGCAGAAGCACAAACGCCTCATCAAGAGATGAAGTCTTAGCAATTTGCTGCAGTAAGTCATCGGGAAGAATTTTGCTTATCCTCGCCCGAAGCTTTGCGTTAATAAAGGCATATTTTGACAAAGCGCTTATTTTCATTTGATGTTCATATCGTATTCTATCGTTAATATTATTTTACAGATATTACTAACGAGACTATCTATTTTATCTGCGTTTCTTTTGATCATGTTTTCTTTTTGCATATCTGCCTGTTTAATTTTTTCATTGGCAATTTGTTCCGCTTGCTTTTTGGCATCTTCAATCACGGTTTGGTATATTTGTCTTGTTTGCTCTTTTGCTTGATTTATCTTTTCCGACATATCTTTATCAGCGGAACTCTTTATTTCAGCAGCCTGGGAGCAAGCTTGATTGATAAGCTCTTTTACCTGGTCTTCAACCTGAAGGACTTCTTTGATTATCTTTTTCATGGCATAAAGCTCTAATCACAAAAACCATGAACAGAAGTTTAATATGTATTTCAACCTAATACTTTCCTGTTCATGGTGCCTTACTATTTGGCAACCTTTAAGCTATAGTTATTTCATTAGCCAGATAAACATCCTGGACCATATTTAACAACTCAACTCCTTTTTCCATAGGCTCTTGGAATTTCTTCTCAACAACGATGAGACCACTATCTGCATATTTATATTGTGCCGTTTTGCAAAACTTTACGTTGAGGCTTCAATCAATTTTATTATTCTCTGACAAGCCTTGCTTTGATTCACCGCAAACTCTTCATCGTCCGGCAGAGCCTCTCTAATAAACTCTTCATTAAAAGGCAAATAAAGTATATTTGTAACTCCATCTCTTTCATATACTACAACCTGTTTCGGTAGCAGCAAAACCGCCAGCCGCTCAATATTCTTCTGCAGGCCTTTATAGTTAAAGCTGCATAACATAACCTGACAGGCATTAAAATGGTCATCAACACTAATACCGCGCTGCTCGTATTCTTGTCTTTTATTAAAAACATATCTTACATAATAGTTAAATTCTGACGCGTTCTCTTTTAAGCTTTCAATAAACTCCTGAATAGATTTCGAGGTTTTTGTCCTATACAAATATGTCTGTTCCATAGCACTAATACCTTTCCTTTAAAATTCCTGGGATAATGTATTCTCTTTAACAAGCTTTCTTGTTCTTATCCGCTACCTCCGAATAATCTTCTTTTCTTGCCCTGCTGAGCCCACAACTCTCTCCTGATAACACTTTTTTCCTTTTCGGTTAACTGAGCAAACTGGAAATTTGTTGTCTCGACAAAACGTGCCAGCCCTAAGTTCTTAATACCTTTTACATCTGCGGCCTGCATATTCGTGAACTGCAAACTTGCTCCGGAAAAATCGGCTCCTGTCAATATCGTTCCAATTAAAGAAGAAAGATATAAATCTGCCTGTCTCAAATCCGAGTTCTCTAAATTTGAATTCTTCATGCTTACCTGTGCTAATCTTGCATACCGA
>QNBT01000038.1 GCA_003644205.1 Planctomycetota bacterium
CGTAACGTTTTATATAACAAAAGGTTATCGCTATCGAACAAATCTAAGTAGCGTTGTAGTACTAAAGACCCTCTAAAGTGCCATCATTGGAGCCTGTTGCGGGCAAAGACCCAGGCTCCGGGCCAAAGGAATGGACAGGGCCGGACACCTGAGGCCGGTGTGGATAACCTGTTGATAACCATACACTTAGACCGTCAGTTTGCCCTCTTTTACAGCAATAAATGCGCCGGCAGATACGTCCGGCTTCATAAATGCCATCCCTTTCTCTAATGCTTTTCCAGAAAGGTTTACAGCCTATTTAAGCTCACATACCTACAATAGAGGCATCCTCAGCCAACGGTCTTATGTCGTTGGCCCGGTCAGTTCGCCGGGCATATAAACACAGCTACATTACTGGGAATAGCCCGCCTCTACTTCGTGGATAACTTATAGAATAGTGGAGTCCACACCTGCAGAAACACCCCCCAAGACCGATAATATCCAATCCCGGGACATCAGGGACCGCTGTGTCCGAATTAAATCCTGTGTCAGTTTGTATCTTTATTCCAATTTTTGGCCACAAAGACCTTTGGGGATTTTTCTGTAAAAATCGGCCTAAATCTGATATAATGCAATAGTATTGTGCTTCACGAATGGAGCCGGTGATTTGTCGAGACGGAGGGTAATTTGCCCGGTAATATCCGTACATCAATAATCTGCGCAATGGCCGGAGGGGCCCTGGGGCTTGGTTTAGCTTTGCCAAAAGCTTATGGTCTGGCAGAATCGACGGGGCCGGACGGCTCAAATGCCCGTGCGGTTCACGCGCTGGGGCAGACAGGCGAGGGGGTAAATGTCGGGTTGATTTCGGCCCGTAATGTCCGCACAACACATGAGGCCTTTGAAGATCCCTGTGGTGTCTCGCACGCATTCAATTACGACTTCACAGGCGACGGCATCGAGTTCTCCGGCCACGATACGAGGATGGCCGGTGCGGTTATAAGCAGAGGGGGTGATAGTTACCCGAATGATATTGGTGTGGCGCCGGGTGCTGATATCCACTGCGGGCGCATTGCCGACAATAGCAATTCCATGACAACCGTTTTTTTGACGGACGCCCTTGATGAACTGGTTATAGGGCAGGGCTGTCGGGTAATAGTAACCGGAGTCCAGTTGTTAGGCGTTACTGCCGACGGCGACAGCATCTGGACGAAGATTTACGATTACTACGCTTACGAATATGACGTCGTCTTTGCCAATGCTTCGGGCAACTATGAACCGGAGGTTACGATATTCGGCGACGCCTATAACGGCATAACAACGGGCGGATTGAGGGTTACGGAGCCGGATGTGTATCTGAGAGTGGGGTCAGGGAGCAACCCAGGCCCGACTGTGGACGGCAGAAGGAAACCGGACATAGTTGCACCTTCTCAAAACCAGACGCTTCCCTCAAGCGAAAGCGATACGACCTGGTTGACTGTAGGCAGTAGTGTGGGGCAGACAAGCTACTCGGTACCGCATACGGCGGGTGTGGCTGCACTATTGTTGGGGACGGCAGATGAAACAGGCGATACGGGTGATAACCAAAGCGAGGTGATAAAGGCGGTAATAGTCAACTCGGCTTTTCCGAACATAAATGACAAAGATAACAATCCGACCAATCCGGCTGAACCGAATAATACGTGGCACGGCGACCGCGGTTACGGCCGAATAGACGCTTTGAGGGCTTACGAATTGCTAAGTGCCGAGAAGGTTGCTGAGGGAACTGGTACGACACAGGCCAAAGGCTGGGCATATGATAGCATGACGGGGTACGGGCAGCACATTTATTCAATCCAGGGCGCAAGAAACGAGCGGCTGGTGTTAACGGTAACGTGGCACAGGAGTATTACGAAAACCGGCCCAAATTATAACGACGAAAGCTCGCCGAAGTTTAACCTTGACCTGACAATTAAAGACCCATGTGATGCTGTTATATACGCCGAGACAGGGACATCGGATAATCTTGAAAAGGTTGACCTGCTTTTGGAAAAGGACGGCATGTACGAGGTGGCACTGGAAAATACGACGAGCAAGAGCCGGGATTACGGGTTGGCGTTCGAGTTGTTAGAACCGCTTGTTTATGATTTTGAGCCGATAGACTATATTGTCGATACTGGTGATCTGCTCGTCATAGCGGCGCAGTGGTTGCTGGCCGGGTCCGGTCTTGAAGCGGACTTAACCGGCGACGAAGTAGTGAACCTGGAAGACTTCGCCGAATTCGCCCTGTACCGGCTCGACACCAACCCCGCCTATTACAACGAATAGAGTACCACATCAGAAAGTCATTTGTAGTCGCAGGCCGAGGACAACTGCGTCGCTGGTGGTTCTATTGCCGCCGGGATTGGAGACATATTGGACAGAGGGACTAACATTCAACCAGCCCGTTATAGCGGCGTTATAGTAAAGCTCTAATACGCTTTCGTGGTCGTCGGTGTAGCCGGTATCGTCATTTGCACCGGCAAAATCGCTGAATATACCCTGGGCGAAACCTACGCCGAGGACATCGTCATCGCGGCCGTCGATAAGACCCTGATATTGGACGCCGAAGCTCCAGAAATTGCCTATTTCATTCAGGTCGCTGTTTGCATAGCCGAATCTGCCAAATACGCCAAAACCCTGTGTGTCTTCGGGATTACTATTTTCTTTGTGAATCATCTGGTCGCAGCTTAGATAAAAGCCCGTGTCATCACGGTATCTTTTTCCGTTTGAAAACCTGAATTTGTCCTGGGCGTCGATCCACAAGCCGACTCGATATGCGCCGGGCAAAGGTCCGTTGGCTGAGGCGAGCCTGGGTGTTACTCCGGTCTCGAAGATATAGAAAAAGTAGTCTTCATCACCGAAGGTGGTCTTAAATCCGTTTTCCCTGAAGTCATTTTGCGCATCGACAACACCTGCTGCGGCGTACCACCAGTCGATTGGACTATAGAAGGCGGCGGCTCCGAGGGCGTAATCGGGAAATGGTATTGTTGGGTTGTTGACGAGTGCGCCGTTTAAGAACTGGGTGGTTTCATCATTTGCAAAGGCACTCGTATCGAATGCGACCGGGCAGCCGTGACAATCAAATCCGCCGGTCAGGTCCATCTTGCCGACGCGGAAGAGCAATTGGCCGTCTAACATCGATTGTTCGTACCAGAATTCCGTTACGATAATCGCGTTACGTGGACATCCATCGGCGTTTACGCCGAATGCGCTGCCGACCGAGGGACCATCGATACCGCCGGATTTTGACCAGAAGCCTTCGGTGTGCATGAAAAAGGCTCCTCCCTCGATTCCAAGCAGTCTTTGAAGGTCGGCGGTTAGTTCTATATCGTAGCTGCCTGCGTATCGGCCTGCCCTTCGATGTTTGCTTATACCGCCACGGACATTTTGCTGGTAAATCTGCGTCAGGCCAAGACCGATTTCCACACCGGTATCAGCCAATTCATCGTTCAGGCCGAAAAAACCGTCCGTCAAAGTCTCTCTGCCCTCCAGATCATTTCCCTCAGCGAAACAGAGCACGGAACCCGCCAAAACCAGTACGACTAAAACTTTCATCTTCGTCACTTTATTTTCCCTTCACTGATTAACACCGTCTTGGAAACACATGTTAAGCAATCCTTAATAAGTTAGGCTCAACCAACTTTTACTGCCAAATCCTATAGTGCTCAGAAGAGCGCTTCAAGGCAAATTTTGGGAAAAATGGATTTTTTTTGTTTTTCGTCAAATTTCCGCTTGACTCGGTAGCACGAATCTCGTATTTTTGTGTGTCGTAACACGATTTTAGTTTTCTTATGCGCGACATTCGATAGCAAATTATGAGAAAAGAAGAAAATAAGTATGGCATGAGGATAATAAGGCGGCGAAATAAATACTTACATAATCTTTCTGCCGGTTTCTCTCTTGCTGAGTTGCTGGTAGTTATCACAACTATAACGACACTAATGGCCATGCTTCTACCTTCCCTTGGAAGGGCCAAGGAACAGGCACGAAGAACCGCCTGTGCAAGCAACCTGCGACAATTGGGTTTTGGGTTGCAAATGTATGCTATACATAACAATGGGTGCTATCCGGCTGAGAAGCTTTGTGGTAATCCGCAGTCGGTTTTGACCGGTGGTCTTTTCCCCTATTATTTGGACAATCGGGACATATTCTACTGCCCCAGTGCAGAAGCAGTCGAGCCGTATGCTCAAAGTGATGAGTATGGCGGTCCGGGTGGGGATTCGGTCATTAATACGGACGAGAACTGGCAGCGCTCTTATATCAGCTACAAATACTTCTCTATAACGCGGCGAGATACGCGTATGCCGTTGCCGTTGCGTCTTTGTGAATACCCTCATCTTTTGAGAGAAGATTCACCGGCAAGCCGGTGGCTTATGAGCGATTGGGTTCGCAAGCATGTACCGGTTTTCCCACATTTAGAGAAGGGCGGCTGGGGCGGTGGCAGAAATGTCCTTTTTGCAGATACAAGTGTACGGTTCGTCCGGCACAGGACGCCGGGCGCATTTTGAAAAGCTTAATGAATGATATGTACAGGAGACAAACAATGTTACGAGCAATTTTTTTAAGCCCGCGGCAGCTAACACCGGCAGGCGTCAGGGGAAAAATCAATTTACTGACCTGGCGAGAATTGGCATTTGCGGTTATTGGCGGCATAGCTTTGGCCGGAGTTGGGCAGCTTCTGGGACGAACGTTTCATCTGGTCTGGCCGGTTCCTATGTCGGGATCAATAGCTGCGGCACTACCACGTGCATTTATTTTGTTAGTGATTTTGCTTCGGATCGACAAGCCCGGCGTATTAACCATTGCGGCAATAGCCGAGGTGAGTACAAAATCAGGATTTGGATTTGGTGGCTGGTGGCCGATGTCGCTGGTTGTGCCGTTGTTAGCTGGTGTTGCGGGAGATATGATCTGGTTGTACTTGCGACACCTGCCGACACGAAGGTTGAGCTTGGTATTAACAGGCGGCTCTGTTTGTGGAGCAAGGGTGCTGCTCGCTTTGTTTTTCTGGGGCCTTCTGATGCGGCCGATTTCGGGGGCGGGTGAGCGCTTAGCTTTGACGTTGGGATGCATTGTTGTAATCAACGTGGTTTTGGGCATGGTTGCCGGACTGCTGGTTGGCAAATCAGTCAAGCCGCCGAAAGGCAGCGAGTGAAAACAAGAGGGAGCAATTTGGATACAACTACATCAGAATCGTTTGCGATCCGGCCGATAGGGTATGTACAATCGGCTTATGCCCAAACTAAGGATGTGCCGCACACGCATACAGGATGGACGGCGGATACTTCTCGAATTCAGCTTTTTTCCAAGTACGCCGGGGGACTTGGTGGCTTGAAGGGCTATTCGTACATCATGGTCCTGTTCTGGGTGCATCGGGCCAAAGAATGGAAAATGCCGAAGAAGCACCAGAAACCACCCCATGTGAAGCTGTTCGCTACGAGGATGCCGGTGCGCCCCAATCCCATCGGGGTATCTGTTGTTGAACTGTTGGATTTTTCTGCTGATAGCGGTGAGATTATCGTGAAGGGCCTGGATGCACTGGACGGCACACCCGTGCTCGATGTCAAACCTTATATTCCAAATTTCGACAGTTACCCTGAAGCTTGTGTGCCGGACTGGGTGAAGGAGCATCTGGACAGTCACCATCATGGTGCACACCGCCACTACAGTCATGGTAACAAGAAAGCTGATAATAGGACGGGCGGGCGTGCCCCGCCTGTCTGAACGCTAAAATTCTCAAATTTCGTAAGTCGTAGATTCCAGCTTTCGCTGGAATGACAAGAGGTATCGAATACACCAGACTATTTTTTACAAGAACAGGAGATAAGGGTTATGAGAATAACAAATTTGGCATTAGTGATTTTATTGACAATCTTATTGGGATTACCGGCATATACGCCGGCAGCTTGTATGGAATTTCAACTGTTTACGCCTGCGCATAATGTTGGCAAGCTACCTCAACAACCACAGACTATCGGTGATTATCTTCCGCAAACAGGCGATGACTATGAGATGGCAGGCAGCAATCCTGACGGCTGTTTTAGCTTCAATTTTATGAATCCAACTGCTGTTTCCGGTGGCTATACCAAGGGGATTCATTCAATGACAGGTTCGGTAACGCTGGATATAGACCTTCAGACGGGTGGGACGTTGGATATTGCAGCACTTGCGTTCGATGGATATATTTCCTCGACACAATCCAGCTTCCAACGGCTGGTTCAACCCGGCGACGCTGCAGCCGATGGAAACCACGGTTCAACCGACGGCATCGGCAACAATGGGACATACAACGCGTCAGCCGCATCAAACTGGGCGTTTGAGGCAAGTTATGACTGGTACTACGATGTGCCTGCCGGAGGCATGGGCGGTATTGATATGACATTTGACAACTACTCGTGGGATGGTTTCATTATTCCTGTGAGTGAACTGACCACGGCTGGTATGGCAGCTACTACACTCGACGATTCGTTGAGCTACTTTGGCGGCAATTTCGAACAGTGGCTATTGAATAAAATAGCTCCGCAACTTCCACAGGAAGCTGCCTATCTGCTTTTTGCACAGGGCGAAACCAATCCGGCCTGGACCGACCAGCAGGTGGGTATGACAACCGGAGGCCTGATTGGAGAAACTGTCATAGGCTACGCAGTACCGGAACCTGCAACCATTATGCTTCTGGCCGCCGGACTTTGTTGTGCCCAAGGTATGAGAGGCTCTCGAAAAGATGCATAGGAGGCTATAGGTTTGGCCCTAAATATCAAAAGCATATTACCGGTGCTGGTACTGCCGGTGTGTGTACAGGCGGCCTCTGTTGACTTTGAATTGATAACACACACAGACAATGCACAACTGCTGCCTCAGCCAAAGGGATTGCCTGGTGTATCGGGCGATCACCTTCTGCAAACAGACGATGATATATGGGGCAGTATATATAATCTTGGTGGTTGCTTTAGCTTTAATTTTATGAATCCGGTGGGCATACAGGAGCCTGATTATCCGCCCGGTTACGCCGAGGGGATTCATTCGATGACAGGGTCGGTAACGCTGAACATAGACTACAACACGGTAGAAATCACGTCTCTTTCCTTTGACGGAGATATCTCATCAACAAAATTTAGCAATCAGTGGTTGGTTCAACCGGGCGACCCCGCAACTAACTATAATACCGACGGAATACCAAACAGTGGGACATATGCAGCATTAACTGATGCGAACTGGGTTTTTGAGATAAGCTTCGACTGGTACTACGACACACCTTACGATGGGGTGGGTACCATTGATATGACGTTTGACAATTACAAGTGGAACGGATTTATTATTCCTGTGAGCAAACTAAACCCGGCTGGTATGGCTGCAACCGTACTCGATGACCCGTTGGGCTATTTCGCCGGAACATCGGAAGATTTTGAGTCGTGGCTATTGGGCGAAGTGGCTCCGCGGCTCCCGCAAGATGCCACATGCCTGCTTTTTGCACAAGGCCAGGCACACCCTGCTTGGCGGAATCCAATGATGGGTATGCAACTTGAAGGCATTGTTGGAGAAACTATCATAGGCTATACTGTCGCAGAGTTTAGCCCCAATAAAGCTGACATTGATCGAGATTGGGGCGTTGACCTGGCTGATTTCGCTATTCTCGCCGACCAGTGGCAACAACCGCCGCGTGAACCTTCCGCCGATATTGCTCCCCCTGCTGGGGATGGGATTGTAGATATAAATGACCTTGCCTTTTTGGCCCATAACTGGCTGTGGGAGTAATTGAGCCCAGCGGCCCTTGAGCCGATAGCTTATCCAATTAACAAGCTGCCGAGCTGATAAACGACGAGGGTAATTACATAGGCCATGACGGTAAGGCCTGTGAATTGAAACAAAGCCCATCCCCAGGAGTCGGCCTCTCGTTTTGTAACGGCAATAGTGGCGACGCAGGGGGCGCTGATGAGGCAAAAGAGCATGATGCAGAATCCCTGCAGGGGTGTGTAGTCGGCCTGGAGTTTGGCTCGCAGGGCGTCTGAGTCTTGGTCGGTCTCGCCTAAGGAATACACAATACCGAGCTGTGAGACGAATACCTCTTTTGCGGCCATTGCGCCGATAAGGGCGGTGCCGATTCGCCAGTCGAAGCCTAATGGTTTTATGACCGGCTCCATCGCGGCGCCTATTCTGCCTGTTACGGAGTATTGAAGTTGTATCTTTTGGGCTTCGGCTTCGGAAGTTTGAGCCAGCCGTTCTTCGGCGGGTTTGGGATAGCTCGAAGCGGCCCAGAGTATTATCGAGATGGCTAAGATAATTGTGCCGGCCTTTTTCAGATACATCCATCCCCGCTGCCAAGTGTGAATTAGCAGGCCGCGGGCGGTCGGCATTCGGTACGGGGGTAGTTCTATCACGAAGGGGACTGTTTCGCCGCGGAAGAGTGTTTTGCGTAAGAGCTTGGCGCAGACAATTGCCAGTACAATCCCGATGAGGTAAATCAGCCAGAGGACGGGCGCCCGCCACTTTTGGGCGAAGAAGGCGGGGATAATCAGTGCGTAGATGGTGAATCTTGCTCCGCAGCTCATCAGTGGTGTAACGAGCATCGTGGTGAGCCTGTTACGGCGGTTCTCAAGGATGCGTGTTGCCATGATGGCGGGGATCGAGCAGCCGAAGCCGATGAGCATAGGTATGAAGCTTTTGCCGTGGAGGCCGATTTTGTGCATGATTCGGTCCATGATGAATGCGGCCCGTGCCATGTAGCCGGAGTCTTCGAGGAACGCAATCGCTGCGAACAGCAGCAGTATGTTCGGCAAAAATACAATCACGCCGCCCACACCGCCGATGACGCCGTCAACAAGTAGTGAGCGGAGGGCACTTTCAGCGCCGGCGGGCCAGAGGCCGCCAACCGAGCGGGCGAGCCAGGCAAAAAACGTTTCAAGCCATCCCATTGGGTATGCGCCTATTGAGAAGGTCAGTTGAAAAGCGAGGTACATCATGGCGATGAAAATAGGCAACCCCAAGACCCGGTGCGTGAGGACCGCATCGGCGGTATCGCTCATATCGTGTCTGAGGTCGGTGGTGCTTTTGACGGTCTCCTGGCAGGCACCTGATATGAATCCGTAGCGGCGCTCTGCAATTATCATCTCAGGCTCATCGCCGAATATCGCGGCCAGGTGCCGGCGGCTTGTATCGACCGCTTCGAGCAGGCCGTCGCTAAAACCCTTTGCCATGATTTCTTTGTCGTTTTCCAGAAGTTTGATAGCGAGCCAGCGTTTGGAGTACTTTGTTGTGACTTTGGTCGGGCGTTTTATCTGTTTAGTCAGTTTTGCCAGTTCTTCCTCGATTTCATTGCCGTAGTTCAATCTGCCGGATGTGTGTTTGGCGCCTTGCTCTGCGGTTTCTATAATAACATCAAGTAACTCGTCGATGCCTTTGGCCTTGTTGCCGACAGTCTCGACGATTGGGGCAGCGATTAGTTCTGAGAGCTTATCGATATCGAATTGAAGACCCCTTTGTTTGGCTACATCGCTCATGTTGAACGCCAGGACGAGTGGGACGTTCATTTCCATAAGTTGTATTGCCAGATAGAGATTGCGCTCGACGTTTGATGCGTCTATGATATCGACGACGACGTCCGGATGCTCCTCCACAATGAAGTTGCGTGCGATGAGTTCTTCTATCGAATACGTGGTCAGGCTGTATGTTCCGGGCAGGTCAACGAATGTAATCTCGAAGCCGTTGTAGGTTCGTGTTCCGAGTTTCTTTTCAACGGTGACGCCGGGGTAGTTGGCGACGCGCTGTCGGGCACCGGTGAGGGCGTTGAAGATTGAGGTCTTTCCGCTGTTGGGATTGCCGGCTAACGCAACTAAAACTTGCTTTGCCATGTTCTTACCTAACCATAATCTTGTGTGCCATGCCCCGGCCCAATACTACCTTTGTGTTCTTTACGTTTATTATGATTCGGCCGCAGTGCCAGTTGCGAACAACTGTTATCTCTGCGTTCTGTAAAATGCCCATCGCGGCCAGGTGCTGTTTTAGGCCGATGCCGGCGTCGATGCTTATGAGCTTGACGGTTCGGCCGGCTTCAATTTTCGACAATGGTTTTAGAGAATCGTCTGTCATATTTGCTCCCCAGCATCGGGGCCGACCTTGTCGAAGTTGTTCTCACAGAACTTTGTGAACTCTTTGGCAAGGTCGAGACCACTGTTGTTATTTGCGGTTGCAAACTCGATGAAGTGTAAGAGTCTGTTCACGATTTGCGGGCCGAGTGCGTGCTCGGCCCTGCAGGCGGCCTTTCCGGCGGTCGTCGGGTCAACACCTAATATGCTTACGAAGAAAGACTTGATGATGTTGTGTCTTCGGACGACTTTCTCGGCCTGCGCCCAGCCCTGGTTGGTGAGTGTGATAAAACCGTAGGGTTTATAATTTACGAGTTGCTTTTCGGCCAGGGTCCGCAGGGCACCGGTTACCGACGACCTTGAGACCTCCAGCACCTCGGCGATGTCCTTACTGCGAGCGACCTTGCTGCCTGCCGACAGGTTCAGTATCGCCTCAAGATAATCCTCGAGAGAAGCACTGAGCGCTCTTTCCCTTGTTACTGTCATCTTTAACCTGTTATTGAGGAAATTGTCGTATCAGTAACATCAAACTCGAAATCCTAATATCTACCTGCTGCGACGAGCGAAGCACGGCGAGAATCCTAAACAATACCAAATGTTCAAAATTCAAATTTTCAAAACAAAACTCTGCGTTCACGACGTTGTCTGCGGTAAAAGCATTGCCTTTATTCTATCGGTTAGCTACACCTAATATAGTTAGTCAAGGCGAACTTTTCAAGGCTTTTTTGAAAAAATCCTGTAAAATTCGTAAGAAATTCGGATTTTGGAGGTGTCTCGATAAGGAACTGCTAATAATAGCAGTGTTTTTGCTCAGAGAGCATTTGGCGAGGGTGCGATCTTCTTCATGGCCAAGCAAGTTGTGGAATCTCTGCGGATTCTGCGGTTTTTCTATTCTTGAGGTAGTTTTTCGAGGTCGGTGTCGGAGCCTGCAACCATTAGCGTGTCGCCGGCGTAGATAACGGTATTGGGCATGGGGACGTTTATAATGGCCTCGGCCTTTGTCTTTTTGTCTTTGTTTGTCTGGCCGCGTTTGATAGCAACGAGATTTACGCTGTATTTTTGGCGGAGCTGCAGGTCCATGACCGTTTTTCCGTCAAAACTGGTCGGCGCTTTTATGCTGGCCATGCTGTAGCCGGGTGCAAAGTCGATTTTCTCGCCGATGTGTGGTGCGATGAGCTTGTAGGCCCAGCGCTGAGCGGATTCGATTTCGGGATAAATCACCTCGGTAGCGCCGACTGCGGAGAAGACCTGGCCTGCGGTAAGGCCCTGGGCCCGGGCATAAATCTGCTCTACTCCCATTTTTCTCAGGTTCACCACGGTCAGGATTGCAGATTCAAACGCACGTCCCCCCTGGCCCATGCCTACTATGGCGACATCTATCTTATCGACACCCTGCGACAGGAGTGCTTCCTCATCGGTGCTGTCGAGCCTTACGGCGTGGCTGACCTGGTCGCGAATCTGCTCGATAACGGTCCTGTCGCGGTCGATTGCGATGACCTCGGCGCCGCTCATCGACAGGGCGATTGCGAGTTTCTGGCCGAATCGGCCTAATCCTATTACTGCAAAACGTTTCATTGGTTAGTTCCTTGAAACAGTATTTAGCCAACTGGATTCCCGCCTTCGCGGGAATGACAAATAGAATCGGCCTAATCCTATTAC
>QNBT01000039.1 GCA_003644205.1 Planctomycetota bacterium
CTGACCATCAAGGTTATCCCCGTCATCGCCGAGCAGATCGAAAAGACCGGCCAGGAGCTGCCCGTGATAACTCAGGCATTGGTTAGCACCAGCAATGTCCTTACGAGTTGGTGGGTCTTTGTGGTTATCGGCGCAGTGGTACTGTTCGTCTGGTCCGTGAAGCGATTCTTCAGCACACAACGTGGCGCTTTGATTCGGGACAAATTTCTCCTTGCTTTACCCGTTTTTGGGCCGTTGATAAGACAGCGAATCGTCTCACGATTTGCCTCGACACTATCTACTTTATTGGGTGCCGGCCTGAGCATGGCCGATTCTCTAAAGGTCGTCGCCGAGGTTACCGGAAACGTCATAATGCACAGCGCCGTAAAGCAGGCCAGGGAAAGAATTCTCTCGGGGGCTGATATTGCAACACCCCTTCGTGACAGCGGTGTTATCGACCCGGCCATAGCTCACATGGTTGCCGTGGGTGAAAAAAGCGGCGAACTCGAAACGATGTTAAAGACGATAAGCGACAATCTCGAATCTTCTTCCGACATTGTCATCGAGCGACTAAGCGCTGCGATGGAGCCTGTTATTATTGTTGTCATGGCGGTAGTGGTGGGTATAATCGCGTATGCAACATTGCTGCCAATCATCAGGTTTTCTGCCGGGCAATTTTAAATATTGATGTAAATGAAACCGCGGATTACACGCCGATTAAAAAAATATCTGTGTAAATCCGTGAAATCCGTGGTTAAAAAACAGAAGCGGTAAATTCGGAAAGGGTTAAAATGAGACAAAAAAGAATGAAAAAAACGAGAACCGGTTTTACTATGGTTGAGTTGATGGCCGTACTCATTATTCTCGGTTTGTTAGCTACCGTGGTGGTGCGCAATTTCATGGGCCAGACCGACAAGGCCCGTGTAACAACTACAAAGGCAAACCTGAAGGTTCTCAATAGCGCCGTTATGCAGTTTAAGATGGATACGGGGCGCTATCCGACCGAGGAAGAAGGGCTGATGGAGCTGATTGTGGAACCTACCGATGTAACCGGATGGGACCCCAGCGGATATCTGACGACTACCGAAATTCCGAAAGATGGTTGGGGAGAAGAGTTCATATACCAGCTCAATCCCGAGAGCGGCAAACCCTTCGTCATCATAAGCTATGGTGCTGATAAAGAACCCGAGGGAGAGGATTACAATGCCGATCTGTACAGCACCGATGCGTATTGATAAGACTTTTGAAGGCGCTGGTTGCCAAGCCACCGTTCCAGCCGACGTACAGCGCCGGGCGTTTGTTCTGGTCGAAATGCTTCTTGTGCTGATAATGGTCGGGCTGATGACCGCGCTGGCGATGCTGAACTTCTCATCTGCGTTCACAAAAGCGAAATTCGACAGGGAGGTTAATAACTTTATAAATGTACTTAAAATGGCACAAAACGCCGCCGCCGAGAGCGACAAACGATATGTTGTGATACTCAATTTTGATGAGCAGAGCTATACATTGAGGCAGTTCGACTCACTGAGCCTCGATGTGATACCCGAGGAAGATGCGATTATTACGACCGGTTATTTTTCCGGTGAGTGCTATCTTGACTGGGTTATGTTTGATGACTTCGAGTCTGCGACAGAAGAAACCGCGTACGAGGCACGTTTTTACGCAGGCCATTCCGGTTGGCAGTACGGCGGAAAAATTGTCCTCCTTGATGTCGATGGCAACCCTTACTCGGTTGTAGTCAACAGGTTAAGCAGGGTGATTTCTTTATTGCCGGGTGATGTTGAAATTCTGGAGCCGCAATATCCCGAAGATGTACCGTTCTGAAAAAAACATGATGCCAAAAAGTTTACGGCCCGCAGGTTTTAGCCTGCTGGAAGTCGTAGTGGCCCTTGGTGTGCTGGCCGCTATCTGTTCGTCGGTGCTGGTGGTCATAAATAGAAGCATAGCCGCAACGATAGACAGCCAAACAAAAATGGAGGCGTTCAGGCTCGTCCGGGAAAACCTGGAGAAAGTTTTGGCTGCTGATTCTGTAACGTTGATGTCTGAAATGGGAGTCTCGGACACCAATCCCGATATCCAGTGGCAAACCGTCGTTGAGACATTCATGCCTCCGGTTGGTACAAAGATGTGGCTTCAGGCGGTCTGTTCGGTAACATATACCGATAGCAAGGGCGAACAACAGACCATAGAACTGACTCACTGGCTGACCGAATTGTCTCAAAAAGACAAAACGTTAATACAAAAACAAAGAGAGAGGGAACTCGAATACATGCAGCAGTATGGACTCGATGAGCCTGGATTTGAAGAAAGCGAGCCGTGCATGCCCCAAGGACCGATATTTGGAGAAAGCGAGCCGTGCATGCCCCAAGGACCGATAAAGCCGGTTCCTAAGAAGGTGTATTGAATTGAATCCTGTGAGCCTTAAGAATCCAGAGGCCGGTGGACAAAGACCCAAAGAGACTGATAAACGTGAATTTAACAAGGTAAACGATGTTGGCGAATCGAAATAAGACGAATTGCCTTCTAAGCAGGCTGAGCAATCCAAAGCTCTTACCTGTGAACTCACCGGACTTTCTTTCGGGATCGACCAAATGCCAATCAGCCTTTTCGCTGGCCGAGACCATCGCTGTACTTGTTATCACCGCCCTGACCATGATCGCCTCTCTTACTATATATAGCAGGGTCAAGGACGCCTCTGCTGCGGTTAATACCGCGCTCGACAGAGATAGTTTGGCCACTGAGATTTTGCAGCGTATTGCCGAAGACCTTGACAGAATGGCTTCTTCCGGAATGGGAACCACAATATCCATCGAAAACAAGTTTGACAGCAGCGGTTACAACATAGCACGCCTCGTAATCCAGAACGTGGTATATGGTGAGAATGACAAGCAGAGGATATTCGAGAGGATTATCTGGCAGAGCTACTATGATTACTTCAGTGATTCGCTTATCCTCTATCGTTCGCACAACGGCGTTAATCTCGAAGATAAGGTGATAACAACTGATGCACAGGTCGAGATGAAGCAAGGGAACAGGGACTTTTTCATACCACTTTGCACGGGCATAACGTTTTTCAAGATACAGGTGCCCCAAATTAAAATCTTCGGGGAAACTGCAGTCCCGATGGAACTTGCGCATCTTGTCAAGGTGCTCGAAGCAAAGGAAAAATTCCTCGACAGATGGAGCAGTAAAAATCTGCCCCACGCCGTCACCGTAACTATATCTTTTGCCGAACCCTACCAGGCCGTTACCGGTCAGCTCGATGTGCCGGAAAGTGAGAAAATCACCCGAACCATCGCAATAAACAGGACAAGGAAAATCAAGTACATATTTGTCGCAAGAGACCTCGAACCAATAGACCCGAATGATTTGCTCGATGAAGGTTTTGGTGAGACAGGCACGGATGAGCTGCCGGGTGTCAAAGGAAAAGCAAAAGGAGGAAGAAGATAAGAATGATGAGGCCCAATAGTCTCTCAAGAACAAAGCTATACCCAAACACTGCAGCAGGAACAAGCCGCAGGGCGGTGGCGCTGGTGCTGACACTTGTCGTGCTGGTTGTGCTGACGACTATTGTCTATGCACTCGCCTCGCGTGTCGCCCAAGCCAGGCATCGCCGGCAGTACCTCATCGATTATCAGATGTCGCGCTATGCATGTGATTCCGGCGTGAAGTATGCACTTACGGCGATTAAGGAAATGGATTTCAAGCTCATAAACCGCAAGGACAAACCCGATTTTTCAGATGTGTTCACAATGGGCCGCGAAGAGTACGAACGGTATCTCGATGAATGGGCCTTAAAATTGGCCGAGCAGGACAGCTTCAACGGGGGCGATGGCTCCAGCTTCGATACCCCGTCAACCGGGGATGTGTTCGACTGGTCTGATGGATTCGGAGCCGATTCGAATAGTATCAGCGACCCCAACTTTCTTACTGCTGATTACACCGAACCGAACGCTGTATTTATTCCGGGACCCTACGGGCCAGAGTGGCCGAATGTCTGCAATCCTATCAAATTCGATATAGGCGAAACCAACGTTACGATAAAAATTACGGATGAAAACGCAAAGATGCCGCTGACATGGCTGGTAGCTGAGAATGACCAGGTTCGCAAACGCGCTCTCGATGCTTTTGATATGTTTGGTTCATGGATGCAGATGGA
Organism: Planctomycetota bacterium; assembly: GCA_003644205.1. Lineage (GTDB taxonomy): Bacteria > Planctomycetota > Phycisphaerae > Sedimentisphaerales > Anaerohalosphaeraceae > QNBT01. The sequence continues at coordinate 4,139 of QNBT01000039.1, forward strand.
CCCTCTTGAAATCCAAATGTTGTCCGAGCAACTCGAGGACATCAAAGACATAAAACGCTTCACAATCAATCCAAAATCCACCCCCATTAAAAAGACAATCAAAACAACTGCAAGGAGTAATGCCGGCCGGCGTCGAACAATCTCCAGGCGCCCCAGTCAAAAAAAACCGGCCCGGCCTGCTATTTCGCACACAATCGACTTCGCAAAACTGCTGCACGGCCCGGCCATTGACTTTGAAATCCTCAAAAGAACCTTGCCGGACATGGGGGACAGAGATGAATCTCCACTTAAATATCTGGCAACGTGGGGCTCATATAAAGTTAATATAAATAGCGCACCCCGGCATGTCCTTGAGGCGGCTTTTACTTTCGGCGGCGATGCCGAGGATATTGCAGAAGAAATCATCCGGCGAAGGCACGAAAAGCCCTTCAAGGACATTAAGGATTTGGAAAAATCGCTCTATCGCTACTCTGAATCAATTAGAAAGGTCAAGGCCGCCAATTATATAACGACCTCCAGCGAGTTCTTTACGATTACGGTTACGGCTGCACACGGCCGGGCCAAAACTTCAGTCGTTGCAATGGTAAAGAAGGAGGCGGAAACGTTTCTGCCGGTAGCGATTATCTCGCAGTTGTGAGGGCCCGGGTGGTGATTTTAGAAAATAGTTTCGTATTTATACCCTTAAGGGTACAAAATTCCCGCGAATGGGATTGTAACTTCTTGTTGTAAAGGTTTTTACCCGCGAGCGAACGGGAAAATTTAGCCGGTAGCACTATATAAGGTTTTAGTGGAATTAATATTTAGGAGCCGACCACGTGGATAAACAGGGTTATCTGGGTGTGTATCTGTCGCAGCAGACAGCCACAGCCGTGCTGCTGTCGGCGCAGGGACCCGATATAAAGGTGCAGGACAGTTTTAGCGTATCATCTGAGACGGTTGAGGAACCGGGACTATCTTTAGCATCAATTGTGGCACGAAAGATAGCCGCCAGAGGTCGTAGCTTTCGCTCTGCCTCGGTTGCCGTTGATTGTGCTCTATATACTCAGCATGATCTGCGTTCGGAATTCACCAATCCAAAGCAGATTGCTCAGACGATTAGATTCGATGCGGAAGAGGCAATGGCCGCAGATGCCATGGACATGGCCGTTGCCTTTAACGTAACCGCTACCGACCAGGATGGCTCGAACGTTGCTGTCTTCACCGCCAACCGTCAGTTACTCACGGATATTCTTAACGACCTGCAGGCCGATGGTCTCGACCCGATGTCAATAGAACCGGATGTCATCTGCCTGATGAGATTTTTCCGCCATTACCTCGAGCCGTCCGCAGGCCCCGGCCCGATTCTTGTGATATTTTCCGACCGCTCATGCTACATCATTATCAATCCCGCACACGCACAAAATGTACCGGTAGTAAGAAGCTTTCTGGTCAACCCCTCCCAGGACAAGACCTCGGTTCTGGCAAGGCAAATCCCCCTTACCATAGCTTCACTAACTCTTGCCGCACCTCCCGCTTCACTGCTCATTGCAGGTTGTGCTGAAAATATCAACTATGATGAGTTGGCCCAAAGAACCGGTCTTCAGATTCAGACGATTGAACTGCCGCTGCCACAAAGTCAGGACCAGTCTCCCTCAGCTCCTCAAACTGCTGGTGCTGCTTTTGCAATTGCTTATGGTTCGGCTCTTTCCCAGCTTCCCAGGACCGGCAAAACCGACTTCAGGCAGGACTTTGCTCCATACATCGGCCAAAAATTAGTCCTCCAGAAAACGCTGAGGTTTGTTAGCATCTGCATCACTATTATCATATTAGCAGCCGCGGCACATTTTCAGCTCCAGGCATTTAAGACCAATAACTACGCAAGTCAGCTTGATACGAAGATGAGTGACAATTACTCAGCCGTTATGATGGGGAAAAAACCACCTGCACAGGAATCGATACCTTCGAGGCTCAGGCGCGAATATAACACGATACTAAAAAGAGAAAAAGGGCTGATTGGGGATGATGAATCAATTCCTGCAAAGCTTACTCGAATATTTGAAGCCCTTGAGGATTCGCCCTCTAGAATCGATCTGCGAATAGACAATATATCCATCACACAGAAAAGTATTCGCATTACCGGCGATACGAACAGAAGGTCGGGCACGCTCAGTCTGTTCAATTCATTAAAGAAGAAAAACTTTAAAATTCTCCAGCAGAACCTGACCCAGAAGGGCAACAGAGATACGTTTTCAATAACGCTTGAACTGGTTCAAAGGTCTTGAGGTAATTTATGAGAGATTATTTCAAAAACCCGAATTTCTATTACGTGCTTATACCAATAGCCGCTGCTCTTTTGGCGGTATATGCATGGTCGGTTTCAATGCCCGATGCTCAGAGTAATTGGCACAAGAAGCAGAAACAATACGAAGACTCTCAGGGCTGGATTACAAAGATACTTGCCCTTGCCCCCGAACGTCTCGAGTATCAGAACCAGAAGGGTACCTCTCAGGACTTTGACTATGCGGCCTCTGTTCAGGAGTTCGCCGCAGCTTGTCGGATTCCGCCTTCGGATTATTCCCTCCAGGCCGGCCGTGAGGCAAAACGCGGCGGCAGGAGAACCAAAAGTGCAAACCTCCAGATAAAACCCATCGATGTTGGAAAATTCGCCGACTTTCTTTCCAGAATGCTCTTTCGCTGGCCGGACCTCCAGTGCGAGCAGTTAAAGCTCACAAAACAAAAGGGTGGCCCCGACATCTGGAAGGCCGACATCAAATTCACCTACTATTACTAAGATAGTCGTTAGCCGTAGGGTGCGATGAATCACACCCCACAGATACACGCGAAAAACGCTTTACAGCAGGAAAAAACCTGCTACAATACGGCCAATAACCGTAGAATAGGCGTTTTCGACTAAGTAACGTAATACGAGATAATGCAACCAGGCGTTAAAATAGCAATCGGTGGCAAAGGGGGAGTCGGTAAAACGACGGTTTGTGCCGTCTGGGCCCACTTATTTGCCGAGGATGATTTGGATGTGCTCGCTATAGACGCGGACTCCGACCCGAACCTTGCTTCTGCGCTGGGCGTAGCAGTAGATGAGACTCCCGAACCTCTGATCGAGATGAAAGAGTTGATTGGGCAGCGCACGGGAGCAAGACCGGGGGCGGTTGGTCAGTATTTTAAGCTGAACCCGAAAGTATCAGACTTACCTGAGAAATACTGGCACAAAATCAATGGAATCAGACTCTTAGTCCTTGGCGCTACTAAAAACGCGGGGGCCGGTTGTGCGTGCCCGGAATCGGCGTTTTTGAAAGCGTTATTAACTCATGTGATTCTGCAAAGGAGCGAGGCGATATTGGTTGACCTTGCAGCCGGTCTTGAATTTATGGGCAGGGCTTGTGTCCAGGGTGTGGATGGCTTAGTGGTAGTGGTTGAGCCGGGAGCAAGGAGTATAGAAACCGCTGTCAATATCGCACGTATGGGTAGAGAAATGGGTATAGAGCATGTGGCGGCCTTTGCCAATAAAGTTACCGATGTCGGCCAAATAGATATAATCAGGTCTCAACTGGTCGATATACCGGTCCTCGGTAGTTTCAGGCTGGACGCAGCGCTGCAGGTGGCGGACCTGAAACGTCTGGGAGTAATGAGCACGAGCGATGAACTTGTGGGCGAATTGCAAAAGGCAAAAGATGCGATGGTGAACTTATTTTTCAAGGACCGGGTTTTAGGCTAACTTCGATATGCGATAATAGTATAGTTGTCCCGGAGAACAATTATGGACAAAATTATCATTGTAGATATAGAAAAGTGTTTAGCGTGTAAGAGTTGCGAGATAGCCTGTGCGCTGGCTCATTCGAGATCTAAAATCCTTTCCGAAGCAGCGCAAGAGTCGCCGAAACCGCAGAGAATGATGGCAGTTGAGGCGGCGGGCGAGTATGGAGTTCCGATTCAATGCCGACATTGCGAGTCGGCGCCGTGTATTGAGATATGCCCGACCGGAGCTATTCATCGTGAGGATGAACAGTCCCCTGTCGTGGTAGAGGCGGATTTGTGCATAGGGTGTAAATTGTGTATGCTCGTGTGCCCGTTTGGGGTGCTGAAAATCGGTAAGGAGGGACGTGCGATTATCAAATGTGATATGTGTTACGAGCGGTTGAAGGAAGGGATGGTTCCGGAGTGCGTTGAGGCATGTCCGACGGGGGCAATCAAGCTTGTTTCGCTTGAGGAGGTTACAAAATCGAGGCGCAAAGAGGCGTCAGAACAAATTGTCAGAGAGTCTGGTTCCGGCAAAGGCCGGCAAGGCAAAGCAAAAAGAGTAAAGGGCGGCAAGTGAGAAAGGTGGTTGTAATCGGCGGTAGTGCGGCCGGTATGATGGCGGCCATTTCCGCAGCGGTGTATGACAGCAATGCGGATGTAACGGTCGTAAGCCGTGATTTGACTGCTTACCGCAGGCCCGGTATTCCCGCCCTGGTGGCCGGCTACATTTCGGACCCTGCAGGGGCAGGAGTATTTGCCGGCGAGACCCTCGGCCAGTACAAGATAAGGCTTATTTGTCCTGCCGAAGTTACAAACATTAATGTTAAGACCAAAACGGTGAGCGTTCAAGGTGAAGGCAAGATACAAGAACTTGGTTTCGATTCGGCGGTAATTGCAACCGGAGGCTATCCAATCATACCCAAAATCCCGGGTAGTGAGAAAAAAGGTGTTTATACTTTTACGACCTTTGAAGGCGCCCAAGAGATTGTAGAAGCGACGCGAGAGGCAGAGACAGCGGTGGTGGTAGGTGCCGGCTTTGTGGCGCTTGAGATTGCCGAGTCATTGATGCACAAAGGGCTTGATGTTTATTTCAATGTGCGGTCGCGGATACTCAGGAAAATTGTTGAGCCTGACGTCTCGGAGTTTTTGAGCAGAAGGTTCGACAAGAGCGGTCTTAAGATGCTTATCGGAGAGGCGATTTCAGAGGTAGGCGGTGCCGGGTCGGTTGAATATGTTGTTCACAAGAGCAAAAAGATATCGACAAAGGTTGTGATTATGGGCACAGGCGTAAAGCCGAGTGTGTCGCTGGCAGAAAAGTGTGGTATTGCATTAGGCTCGAGCGGTGCTATTAAGGTCGATAATCGAATGCAAACTTCAGTCGCAGATATTTACGCGGCCGGTGATTGTGCGGAGAGTCCGGATTTAGGTACAGGCAGGTTTGTCTATTCGCCGGTCGGTAGTATTGGGGCTATGGCGGGCAGGATAGCGGGGGCCAATGCAGCCGGGGGCAATGAAGAGAGCAAGGGCTTTTTGAGGGCGCAGACGGATGAGATTTTAGGAATGCAGATATTCAGTATCGGCCACAGTACTACCACGGCAAAAGAGGTAAACCTGGCGGTAACCGTCCGGGATTTAAGAGCTCCGGTCTCAGGGCAGGACGACCGGGGGGCAGGTTCCTTTGAGACAGGCAAACTTTTAACCGACATCGACAACAGGATTGTGGGCGCCCAGCTTGTGTCGGTATATCACGGGTCGCAATATGCATGGCAGTTGTATCAAGCGGTACTGAGGGGCAAAGACAGGGAGAAATTCTTAAAGGAGTTCAATTCACCACGGAGGAAATTTACTGAGACAATGCTGGCAACTGCAGGGTCAACAATATCAGTTGAAAATGTTGGTGATGATAATGCGCTAAGATGGCAAAATAAATTATGTCAGAAGCAAGAGCAGTGAAAGGTGAGGAATTATTATGGATGTAACGAAGCGCAGCAGCGATAAGGCGGCACAGGAAATGCTCGAGTACATGTATGAGGCGGGCATAGAGAACGCCTGGGACAGACTTGAGGCACAGGAGCCTCAATGTGGATTCGGAAGGCTTGGTATATGCTGTCGAAATTGCTCAATGGGGCCCTGCCGTATCGACCCGTTTGAAGACGGGCCTCAAGCGGGTGTATGCGGTGCTACCGCTGATACTATCGCGGCCAGAAACCTTGTGCGGATGGTTGCGGCAGGTGCTGCGGCGCATTCGGACCACGGTCGTGACATCGCGCACACATTCAAGATGGCAGTTGACAGCGACGGTGACGATTATACGATAAAAGATGAGCGAAAGTTGAAGGAAGTCGCGGCGAGGTACGGCATCGAGACAAAAGACAAGCAGGTGAAGCAGATTGCCGGCGAGTTGTCTGATGTGATTTTGGCTGAATTCGGCAAGCAGGAAGGGACGCTTATCAGTGCGGCCTCTTATGCACCGCCGGCGAGGCAAAAGGTCTGGAAGGAGATGGGCATAACTCCTCGTTCAATCGACCGCGAGATTGTTGAGATTATGCACAGGACGCATATTGGCGTGGGTTCGGACTATAAGAATCTTGTAAAGCAGGGTCTGCGAGCGTGTCTGTCTGATGGATGGGGTGGCTCACTTATAGCAACGGAACTTTCCGATATTTTGTTTGGCAGTCCTGTCCCGATCCGCTTTGGCGCCAATCTCGGCGTACTGGAGGCCGAGCAGGTCAATATCATTGTGCATGGCCATGAGCCGACACTGTCGGACGTAATAGTAGCGGTATCGCAGGAGGATGAACTCGTAAATCTTGCTAAAGAAAAAGGGGCGGACGGCATTAATATTGCCGGTATTTGCTGCACCGCTAACGAGATGTTGATGCGTCACGGGATACCGGTTGCCGGCAACTTTTTACAACAGGAATTGGCGGTGATGACCGGGGTGGTGGAGGTTATGGCAGTGGATGTACAGTGCATTATGCCTGCGCTGGGTTCCCTGTCCGGTTGTTTTCATACGAAGCTTATTACAACTTCGCCAAAGTGCAAGATTGCCGGAGCTGAGCATATTGAGTTTGAGGAAGATAGAGCCGTTGAGATTGCTCGAAAAATCATCAGGCTTGGCATCGAAAATTTTCCCAACAGGAAGGGCAAGGTTAAGATTCCGCAAGTAACCGAGCGGGGGATCGCCGGTTTTACGACGGAAAATGTTTTTTACCATCTCGGCGGCCGATTTCGAGGCAGTTATCGACCGCTAAATGATGGTGTTATATCGGGGCGTTTGCGTGGAGCGGCAGGAGTTGTCGGCTGCAATAATCCGAAGCAAATACACGACCAGGGTCACCTGGCAATGATAAAGGAGCTTATCAAGAATAACGTTTTGGTGGTCAGCACGGGCTGCAGCGCTATTGCCGCTGCAAAGGCGGGACTGATGCGTCCGGATTCGGCAGCGAAATACTGCGGCAAGGGTTTGGCCGA
>QNBT01000040.1 GCA_003644205.1 Planctomycetota bacterium
GAAAGGGAAAAATCGTCCTTTTTTGTTCCGTAGAAGCTGGTTACGGTTTTTCTTCCGAAAGTCTCTTCCATTCTCGAGTAGGTAGTTGAAACGAAGATGTCATTTTCCTTTTGCGGCTCCATCGTTTTGATGCTTATTACACCGAGTTCTGCGGACTCACCGTACATAGCCGAACCAGGACCGCGCATGATTTCAATCTGCTCAATGATGTCAACAGGGATGTGGTGGCCGTATTGAAAGGTACCATACATCTCATCGATTAAGGGCACACCATCCATCAGCACTAATATTTTGCCCTCGTTGGCCCAAAGCCCTCTTATAGCAACTCCGTACGCTCCGGATGTATCGTATCCAACATCAAATCCGGGCACGAGCCTCAAAATATCTATCAAATCTCTGGCGCCGGATTTCTGGATCTGGTCGCGAGTTATCACGGTTACTACACCCGGAGCTTCATTCACAGTCGATTCCTTCCTCGATGCCACATCTATTTGTATTTCCCCCAATTCCTCAAGTGACATCTCAAAGAAATCTTCCTGCTCGACCTCTCCGGTTTCCTGAGCGAATACCTGCTGGTTAAAGCCAAACAAAACAAGCAAAATCACAATAAAATATCGTACCTTTGATAAGTTGTGCCATACTCGCTTCACTTTATGTTTCCTTAATTTCATTTTTGTCGGCTTGTCTGCCATAATATTTTTTCTTTTTCATCGCCCTCCGTATAAAAGATACTGCCGGCTTCAGTATCCAGGACAACACCTTTTCGTTCTGTCCCGCCAAGGACCGAGGCCTTTACAGGAATGTTCTTTTCTTTCAAAATACCTGTTACGGACTCAATGTTGGCATCGCAAATAGTGTCGTTTTCCTTTTCTAATACATTTCCCGCCCCGACAAGACAGACCTCTATATCATCCGGATTTGACCCCGCCTCAAGCATCAGGTTTAACAGTTTTTCTATCGCATCAAATGCATATTTTGTCTTTTCCAAATATTGTCGCGGCGCCCTGCCCGGGAGCATAATATGTGCCATCGCACCGACTTTTTTCTTCGAATCTAAAGCCGCGACCACAATACATGAGCCTATTGCAATAGCTAACAAGCCCGCTTTACCCATAGCAACTTTAACTTCACCTGTGTTGACATATATAACTTCTTCCATTTTTTTGTCCTCACAAAGTGCTTGTTTTCCGCATTATCGAAGTGCGCGCAAATACCAGTTATTACATTGAATGATTCGGTTTGATTATTACTGTTTATAACCAGTCAACTCCTTGGTGCGAGGTTCGAAAATGCTTGCTTCAAGCAGGCTGAAGATTATGAAGGTTGCAATTCATACTGTATAATTCTTGCGCGATTTATTCCACAAGTTACTTTCCCATAATCCGCAAATGCCCAACTTCTGTAAAGCTATGCTACAGCGGCAGTTAAAATTTTTATTTTTCCCTTGATTTTTCTTTCCAATTGTGCTATATAAGAGATTGTAGGTTTACCCCTGCGATGTACGTGTTGGACGGTGACATTTGAAAGAACCGATGCCCTTACTCAGGGAAGTCAGGCCTCGGCGGATCGGAAACGCCTACTCGATAGGACTTTCGGACACGAGCAACGATTGCCCACTTGGATGTAAAGGGTTCTTTTCAAAGACGTCCACACGGCAAATGTGGAGGTGTACCTCGTTATTAAAGGTCTGTCGTGAGACAGGCCTTTTCTTTTGTCTTCTGTATCGAGTAGTGTGCATAAAAAAGGCGAGGCCATAGCCAAGTGTTGTGACTTGATGCTATCGGTCCTCGCCAATTTCGTATCTTATAGTCCGTTATCCGACATTTCCCATTTAAGCTTTTACAAAACATTATTCTATCCTTTCGATGCTAATATTTTAACAAATTCAACTTGAACTATCAAGATTTCTCCTTTCCGAGGCGGTTTTTTCGCAGATTTATACAAAAGACCAGATTTGCAGGTCCCAGACTGCCTGAAATCCCTGCTTGAGTCCAGACCTTGATTGTTATAGTGTTCATCAGGTCAGGTTTTTCAGCGATGGTTAGCATTAGTCATATCCAATCGGTATCGGTTTCAAACGTTTGATTTTTTCAAGGATTTCATAAAACAGAGACCTCGACACCAACACCTCTGCCATCTGAAACGTTACATAACGGGCATGGCTTACAACCTTGGCTCCGATCTTGACCAGTTTTTCCCGCATCGTTCGCAACGACCAATCGTTTATGGACTTGGGCAGGGCTAGCCGCCTTAGGAAATTACCGATATTATATGCCATACAAAACAGTTGTAGTCGAACCTGATTGTCATCAAAATCATGACAGGACAGCCGTGTCCATTTCAAAGCGTATTTACCTTCCTTGATCCATTGCTCTGCTGTTCCACGCTTGTTGTAAAACTTGACCACATTGCTGTATTTCCAGCGAAGGTTTGTAACAATGAATCCTATTCTTGGAAAAAGTTCTCCTTCATGTCATTCAATCTTCGCGACTACCCTTCGGGATTTCTTCCAACTAGCAGCTTGGTATTGAAAGCTGTGATATTGAACAATCGGCTTCTTCGGAGGACGACCTACAGGGCGAGTCAATAGATGTGCAATGTGGCCTTGGAGTATATTGTTGCCTTTTAACCGGATCGCATAGAAATAATTTTCTTTCTCAAGTAGACGGTAGATGTCAGGATTGGCAAAAGCAGCGTCCCCACGAAAATAACGGGTGATGTCTTTATCTCTATACCGTTCAATGACCGGTTCCAATACACTTTTCCAGTCATCGCTACTATAGACATTGCCATTGCGAAGTAAAGCGCGCTCCAAATCCCCAAACTGATTGAATACGAACAAAGGGTGATAACAGGTATAACCGAAATGGCCATTGTAGGCAGAACCTTCTTGCTTGCCAAATGTCGGGCTGTCCGAGCTATCCATGTCGAGGATTATCTCATTAATGGATTTGCGTTGATGAACCTCATCGACCCATTGACCCGGCTGGTTTATAAGGGCTTCGAGGTTTTGAGGTTGTGTAAGGATCTCTGTTTCAAATCGTCCCATCTGACTGACCGAGGCAGCCGTTTTATCTTTAGCTCGTTCTCCAACAACATGACGCATAGCAGGGTCAACAGAGAGTCGCTGGGCATCGTTGGTATCTTCATATCCAGCCAGACGACTATAAACCGACTGACGCAACAACGCAGTGATACTATGTTGGGTATTCTTTCCTGTTCGATTATCTGTGAGTTTACAAGTCGCCATCTCTGTCAATCCAAACGCGTCGTTTATTTCTCTGTATGCTAACAAACCCGCATCGCTGGTGACTTTCACTCCGTGAAATTCGAGCTTCAATTTTCGATCAAAATTGACTCGCAAAGCATCCTTTTTGCTTTCACCCATTGGGTTCTCCAAATCAGAACAGCAAAACAGTCTTAAACAGCATCCACAAGCCCTATACTATCAAAATTCTGTTTCTTTGTCACGGTTTACCTGGGAAATCCGGGGTTATATATTTCTCGGTCCGGCCGTCCGTGGCCGACCGATTGGTAACCCCCTCAGATGCCTAACATCAATATCCTCTCGGCAGCCGATTGTGCGGTTTCTTCTGTGTCTAACAGCCCGGTTTCGAGTAGCCGCCGGGCCTCGGCAACGGTCTGAGAGTCGTTGTCAGTGGTCTCGATTGCGTCGCGAATAAAGGTTTCATACTCAGCACGCAAAGTGCTGTCCACGGCCTCGGGCCGACCACTTCCATCCGTGTCGAGCTTTTTGAATGGATCAAGGCCCCCAAAGCCGGCGTCAAAAACAATATTATTCGTTATATCTATAGGCATATGACATTGTCCCTTTTCTTCAATGTTCACTTACACCTCAATTTTCGCAGCTTTTGGGCTGAACTTTAATGTTTTTTAGCGTAATTTATGTTGTTTTTTTGATACCTCCTATTTCTTCGCACTTGCCTTGACGTTTTCGGACCCGCGCGGTTTCTTCATATAGCAGGCCTCGCACAAAATTCAAAATTTGAGATTTTTCAGCTTCGGCTGTCATCAAACTCCCTTAATCTGATGGATAACTTAAACAGGGCACTTGCGTGCAACTGGCTTACACGGGATTCCGTAATCTTAAGGACACCGGCTATCTGCTTCATTGTAAGTTCCTGGTGATAATATAGAACGATGACTCTGCGCTGCTTGGTGGGAAGCTGCCCGATTTGCTTCGCGAGTTCCGCGGCTAATTCGGCCTGTTCCAGTCCGTGCCCCGGCTGTTTGGTCCCGGTTGCCGCTAACATCGACCCTAAGGCGGGGGCTTCATCGTCCAGGCTGTGGATGGAAAGGAAATGCATCCTGCGGGCCTCTTCGAAGATTTTGTACATCTTTTCAAGGCCGATGCCGAGCCTTTCGGCAAGCTCCTCGTCGGAAGGGGCCCTGCCTGTATGCTGGACAATTTGCTCGGCAATCTGCTGTGCACGGTCGAGCTGCTTTTTGACAGTGGCCGGGGCGAACGACCAGGCCCTAAGTTCGTCAAGAACAGCACCCCTTATGCGGATGTAGGCGTAGGTCTTAAAGCTCGCGTCGTGCGCCGGGTCGAAATCACGAGCTGCCTTTACCAGCCCTATTGTGCCGGCTGAGATGAGGTCATCCTTAGTTAGAGGCGGCTTCAAAAAGGAAACGACCTGATGAACTATCCTGCTGACCATCGGTAAAAGTTCAACGATGCGTTCGTCCCTGCGGGCCTTCTCAGTCTGTTGTGTGTATGCCTTTAGCGCTGAATTTTTGAGGTGCTCTCCGACAGCCGGCGGTCCCGGCCCGGCAGAATCCTGAAGAGGCACAACCGATTCGCCTACCGCTGTTTCAGCTAAATCAATAACCTGTTGAGCTTCGAGCGACACTATTATTCAGCCAACTAAGAACTAAAAACTAACTACTAACGGCTCGAAAACCGGCTGTTTGGGGACAAAACGGCCGGTTTTCAACGGGCATCCGGCTTTTTTATGTGCAATAGATGTGCCAGCCGTAAATATAAGAGGGTTTTGCCGCAAAAGGGGCGTTTTTAGGGCTAAAATGCCGATTTCAAAGATGATGTGATACCACCGGCGCCGGCGATGTGTAAGTATTCCATACGGAAAGGCAGAATCTTTACAGGACAGAGGTCAGAGAACAAACGACAGAAGGCTCCGGCGCGCTCTCGAGAAATCGGGACTTCGCTCAACAGGGGACAGAACTGCGATACTCGATACTAATTAGCCCCCGCCGGGCTGGTTTTTGCTTGTTTCGGAGCAGATTAGTGCAATATACATGTAAAAAGGCCCTGCCATTTTGCAGGACCTTTTTCCGGTTCATAAACACAATTGATTGGTTAGCAGGGAGTTACATTAGTCGCACATGGACCTTTTTTGCCTTGTCCGACCTCGTACTCAACCTTTTGGCCTTCATCAAGCGAAGCATAGCCGCTCGTTTTAATCTCAGAGTGGTGAACGAATAAATCATCGCCCCCATCATCCGGATTAATAAAACCAAATCCCTTTTGCCCATTGAACCATTTTACTGTACCTATACTCATTTGTACGTCTCCTTGGCCTGTTTACAGGCCACCTAAAAAATATCTCTCGTTCTAAATTTATTGGGGGATATTCTTGAGAGATGGAAGAATATTCGCCATTAAAAAAATCAGTATAAGATAATAACCGAGGCGATGCAAGAAAAAAAATAAAAAAATTATCTTTTTTGAAATATGGAGTTATTGGAGCCGGAATGCCGATTTTGATGATGATGTGATACCACCGGCGGCAGCGATGTGTAAGTACTCCATACAGAAAAGCAGAAGTCAGAGATTTAATTTTCCTTGGGGACGAGGACCAAGTTTTTGGTTCGTTTACTCGTAAAGGTAATGATGCTTTTGTACCCATACCACATAGAAATGTCAATAGCTCCTTGACTTTTCTAATACTCAAGGTTAATGTAATCATAAAATGAAAGGAGCACAAGAAATGAAGAAAGCGTTAATCACAATTTTGGTTGCAATTTTGATTGTGGTGGTAATTGTAGCGGTTCTGGTGAATCTTTTAGGAGACCGGGCGCTGAAGGTGGGAATCGAAACGGCTGCGACAAAGGTGCTGGGAGTGGGTGTTGCAGTCGATGATGTCTCATTGTCGCTGCTCGGTGGGACGCTTGACTTAAGCGGCCTGGTGATAAACAATCCGGCGGGCTACGAACACCCGACTTTGCTTGAGTTGGGCAATGCTCACGTGGATGTGGACGTGAAGTCTTTATTGAGCGATACAGTCAACATCGAAGATATTACGTTGGACGGGATTACGGTTGTCATCGAGCAAAAGGGCCTTTCAAACAACCTTAACGTTGTACTTGCCGCGATTCCAAGTGGTACCGGCCAAGAGGACAAGCCGGGGCAGCAGGCGACAAGTAAGAAGCTGCTGATAGCGAATCTGGAGGTTACCAACGTTAAGGTCAAGGTGAAACTGCTTCCGATTCCCGGCCGGGCTGACACTATCGAGTTGAGCCTTGCGCCTATCAGAATGACGAACCTCGGAAGTGGTGAGAAGCTCGACACGGCGAAGCTTACGGGAAAGGTTCTCAGCGCCATTGCAAAAGGTGTAGCCCAGGAAGGTACCGACATTTTGCCGACGGAGATTATCGGGCCGATCAAGGCAACACTGACCGAACAAGGAGCGGTCTTTGTCGAGACGGGCAAAAAGGTCATAGAGGAGAGTACCGAATTGGGTAAAGAGCTGCTCGATAAGGGTATCGATGTCGGCCAGGAAGCCCTTGATTCTATAAAGGGTATTTTCAAAAAGTAGCTTGGGTGAAGGCAGTGTGTCCGGATTGATGAGGTGTCGAGTTAGCCCAATGGCTCAGGACATTTTTAAATTGGTGAGACAGAAGGAGGCTCAATTCCGGCAACATTTACGGCGAGGAGTAATAATTACTCCCGGTGCGATCGGTGACTGTCTGCTGATGCTGCCACTGGCGAGTTTTATGAAAGAGGCCTGCAGATTAGGCGGCATAGAATTTATCGGCCACACCGAATATATAGACTTTTACCCGGGCAGAACGTGCGTGGACGGTATCCGTTCGATAGACTCCATTGACTTTCATCGACTGTTTACCGATGCGAAGGATTTTGCGGTCGAAGACGGAGATGTACTTATTACGGCGTTCGACCGTTATGAATGGATTACCAGCTTTTTGGGAGCAGGCGACAGCAACTTCGAACACAATCTGATTTATACCGTCAACTGCCACCGCTCAGCCGAGGTAACTACGTTACCGCTGGAAGCAAAAGATGGGTTCGGCGGCCATATCAGCGAATTTTACATCAACCGGTTTAACGTGGCCAACACCCTGTGGGTGCAACCCACGAAGTTTGACGCCACCGCCGGATTAGTACAACCAACGCAAGCTGATATTTGCTGCGGCCAAGGCCTCCTGCAAACACAGGGTATAGGACCGGGGCGGCGAGTCGTTATCATCCATCCCGGCAGCGGCGGCAGGGAAAAATGCTGGCATTTAGATAATTTCTGCAAACTGGCCGAGACTCTTGCCGCCAAAGATATGCAGGTGCTGTTTCTGTTAGGCCCTGCCGAATTGGATAGGTTCGACGCCGAGGCCACCAAAAGGATTGAGGGCCTCGGCAAATGTGTGTCCGGCCTGGGGCTTGCCGAAGTCATGCAGATTCTCGCCTGTGCCAACCTGTATATCGGCAACGACAGCGGCATTACACATCTTGCAGCTACTCTCGGCAGTTCCACGTTAGCCATCTTCGGCCCAACGGACGCGAAGTTATACTGCCCCATCGGCCCACAGGTAACCGTCTTTAGCGCCGAAACCGAAAGCTTCACCAAGCCATCTGCGAAATCCGCTCAGCAGGTTGCAGATATTGCCTGTAAAATTGCGACAATGAACAGATAGTAGAAGGGGGGCCATGCCTTTGAGTGTCAAGTCGCAGCCGCCAAGATTATTTCCCGGATGTTCCAGAAAAAAGAGCAGTGGTAGTAATTTTAATTGTCGTTGAAGGGTAAGATTTTGCGCTTTGATTTTACTATTTCAGCCAGCGGGCGGCGACGTCTGCGAAGTCCGCCAAATCCACCCGGCCATTTCTGGTCAAATCAGTCCCAAAGCACCAGTTGGTCTCGTCGCCTGCAATATCATTGCAATTGTTCTCAAGCCAGTGCTTAGAGAAGAACTCAAGGTCATCCATGTCTGTACCGGGTTCTTTGCCGTCCAGCGACGTGCCGCTGATACCGTTCGGGTCGAGCCAGTCACTCAGACGTGTAGCTGTCGTCCCGCCGCCCGTCCAGGATGCGTAGATTCGGCCATACCAATCAGACTCATCATTATAACACGATGCCCAGCCACCGTGCAGAAGACCGACTATATGTTTGTTTGGATCAAAGATTGGGCTTCCGGATGAAACGTGCTCGGTAGTGCCGAGGTCCCAGTCATCTACCTTTAAGTGAGTCCCGTCACTGGGGATCGGGTCATCCAGGTAAGAAGTGATGGACAGCGGATCATCCTCAAAGCTGATTTTTTTCACATCGCCGCTCGGATGGTGGATGCCAACCGCACTGGCCGGCGCGGTATTGCTGTGGTCCCAACCGGAATAATAAACGTCAAACACCATAGAAGGCTCATCATCTAACTGGACAAGGACAAAATCCGAATCTGCATATCCCGCTCGAAAGATTGCACCTGACTGATTTTGACCGTTGGAACCGTATGTGCCCTCA
Source organism: Planctomycetota bacterium (assembly GCA_003644205.1). GTDB lineage: Bacteria > Planctomycetota > Phycisphaerae > Sedimentisphaerales > Anaerohalosphaeraceae > QNBT01. Next base: position 8,730 of record QNBT01000040.1, read on the forward strand.
CAGGTCGAAGACTGGTAATTCCAGTATATTACCATTGATGTCGCCTGGCTTGGATTTGAGATGCAGTGATACGCGGTCAGGAAATAAGGCGTGTCGTCCTGGGCCGTGTTGTTGACCAGAACGCCGGTACATTGGTATGTGCCTCCGAAAGAAAACACCGCAACAGACCGGATTTGATCACACCACTCGTCACCTTCCGGGCACGCAACATTAACATTGCAGTTCCCCGAATCGCCTAAGCCCGTAACCCCCTTGCCGTCTCGCCTGAAACCACGGTAGCCGTGATTAATTGAGGTCAGCTCCAGTTCAAGCAGTTCAGCCTGTGATGCCGGGACAATCACCTCAACGATTACATCATCCGAATGTATCACGGGTGTCCACAACTGACCGTGCTTCTTGTTGTCGTCTTCAGTAAAGGGGCCGAGCATATCATCCCCTTCGGCGGTATAGATGTACATGCTCCCGCCCGGCGGCATACAATAGCGACTGAATCCGAGATTTACTGTTACTGCACCCGGACAGGTTATATGGAGTCGCCACAGGCGCATCTGGTCATCTAAATCTTCCCACGTCCCGTCCGTCCAGGGTGTTATCATCACCTTTCTCGGTATTGCGAACCGGAATGGCCCCCCACGCCGCTCTCGCCGCTCATCGGCCTGCCGAACGGCCTCGCGGTCGATCCTCTTGGTAACAACGTGGTCCACAACCTTAATCGGCTTAAGCCTGCGGCGATTAGCACCCCTTGGCAGCTTCGGCCTTCGCGCAACAGCCACCTGAGCCATAGCGCAAAGACACACTATGCCTATCAGAAAGAAAACAGGCGGTTTTTGTCGGGAAGGCCTACCCGTAAAAATCCTCACATTGTCCACCCTCAGAAAATAATCCCCCATCAGGAGGACTTTTCAAGCATAGAAACGATATGTATTTTACCAAAAAAGGGGGGTATATGTCAAGCCAGAACACCCCCGCAAAATCAGCCATTTGGTGAGCCGATAACACTTCTCAATCCACCCGGATTCCCTGCTGCTGGAGCCATTCCTTCAAATCACCCATCTCCGTATCGAATACGTCATTGTCATAATCTTCTTCGAGTTTGCCGATATGAGTTGCAAGCTCCGGCTGCTCTGCGATAATTTCGGAAAGTTTCCTCTCGAATTCTTCGCCGGTATTCTTTAGCCGCTCAAGATCCAGATGCAGGCCCAATATATTCGACAACAGCTTCGCCACCGCGCTGATGCACCCGGGATTGTGCCCCTGGACATACGCCGGGATTTCCGCTACCAGGGCCACCATACTCACTCCATTTTGTCCTGCCATGGCGGTCAGGTGTGTCACAATGCTCGCCGGTCCCTCATAGTTGCTCATCCTTACACCGTATCTGCTCATCGTTTCCTTCAGACCCTCGTTTGAAACCGAGCAGGTGAACCTCGGCTGACGTGTATGCGGCACTAACCCGGCAACGCTGCCGATAAAATAAATCGTTTTCACCTCAAACTGGCGACACAGCGAGAAAATGCAATCAGTAAATTCGGCCCACCCCAGGTTAGGCTCTTTGCCGGCAAATAAAATCAGATTATTATCTTCGTTCACAAAAAACGTGTTACTCGGCATCTCGCACGACCGCACAATCCCGTCCCGTATCCTCGCGTGCGGCCGAAACATGGCCGTGATTTCCATTGTTCCCGGAAAGTTGTAGATATAAAATCCTTCAGGGTCAATCTCAGCCGCTTTGGGCGCATCTAATTGTTCGGCTAAGAATTTGATTGTTCCGGTGGAGATATTACCTCCGTCCATCCACCCCGAAAATCCCATCAAGAGCCGCCCATCGACCAGCTTAGCCCGTTTATGAATCCGCAGTTTATCAGATGCCATTTTCACGTTCCCTTTTTCCATCCGGCTAAATACGCCCCCACACCTTTGGGTTGCGTAATTTCAAAACTATTGTAAACTCTAACAGTCGTTTTGTAAACGAATAGTGAAAAGACAATCTATAGGGATAAATATGGCGGATTTTGGTCCGGGACAAGTGGGCAAATGGCTGGTTTTCTTCGGGCTGATTATAGCGGCCGTCGGCCTGGTAATCATGCTCTTAGGCCGGTTCGACATATTCAAGCTGCCCGGCGACCTGACTTTCGGCTCAAAAAACTGGCGAATCTTTATCCCTATAACAACCTGCATCATAATCTCGATTGTACTAACGTTGGTTCTATGGATAATAACCTTTTTTCGACGATAACCAGATATACGAGATAATTTTCGGGAGGTAGTCATGGCAAGGCAAAGATTACAGAAAATTTTAGCTGCTGCCGGTGTTGCCTCACGGCGAAAATGCGAAGAGCTGATTACTGAAGGTGTCGTAAGGGTCAACCGCAAGGTCGTTGATGAATTGCCCGCTTTTGCCGATGCCGATACCGACATCATCACGGTCCGCGGCAAAAGAATCCGCCGGGCAGAAAAGGTCTATTTCCTCCTGAACAAACCCAAA
>QNBT01000041.1 GCA_003644205.1 Planctomycetota bacterium
GAAATAAAATAACTATTGATATGCTTATTGCCGTGTTTCATAAGTAAATGTAGTCTGCTCAGCATTAAGACTCACAGCCAAATCCTTCGGCTACGCTCCCCCCTCCGCTAAAGCTACGGAGGGCAGGCAGGGCAGGCAAGTTTGGCCGTGGCACCCAACCGGGATGTTATTCGACTATGTACATTTGGGTGCCACTGTCAAGCGCCGGCCTGGCAGTGTTAAACCCCTGATATTCACAAAAACCCTTGCTACATGACTTTGGCCAACTCTATCTTTGCATCGATTACGGCCTGCTCGATGCACTTTTGCCAGTTGTCGCCGAACCGGGCTTTGTACTCAGGCTTTTCATAGGCGTAAATTATCGACCGCGATGCATTGATCAAAGCACCGGTGCGGTCATCCTTGCAAAAACGCACGCAGTCGGCGGCACTTGCCCCCTGCGAGCCGAATCCCGGCACAAGAAACCACACCTTCGGGTATTTGCCCCGAAGCGAGGTCGTCTCTTCGGGCGAAGTACCTCCCACAACCATCCCTATGTTGCTGTATCCGGCCGAACCCAATCGTTTGGCCTGATTGGCAATCTTGCCGACCACCTCAGCTAACTTTTCGTACATCTTTACTCCATCTGAGTCTGCAAAATCCTGGATCTCACCGGCAGTTGGATTGCTCGCCCGCACCCACACAAAGACTCCCTTGCCCTGCTCGGTGGCAATATCGGCAAAAGGAAGGATGCCGTCGGCGCCCGCAAAGCCGTTTATTGTAACAGCATCGGGCGTAATAATATCTTCCAGTCCCGTAAGCTCGGGATTCTGAAGGTGCGCCTGGGCATAACAGGCGGCAGTATGGCCGATATCGCCCCGCTTCACATCCCCAATCACCTCCACCCCCAGGGCGTCGGCCTCGGATATCAGTGAGTAGTAACTTTCAAGACCCTCCCAAAGATACTTTTCGAAGTACGCGATATTCAGCTTAACAGCCGGCACTAAGGGCGCTACTATCCGAAGTACCCTTGTGCAAAAATCAAAAATCGCATCGATGGCCGAGGCCAAATCATACTCATCGTTCATCGTCTTGTGACCGCGTATCGATTCGGGCAAACGATTGTAAACGGGGTCCAGCCCCACAATCAACGGAGTGCTCTTACTTTTGACTGCCTTGCAAAGACGGTCGCCAAAATGATTCGCCACTTAACAGCCCCTTTCAAATAAGCTTAACTTCGACCAATCCATAGAAAAGACTTTGATGAAACAACTTAGCCACTATAATCACATTACTTGTCATAAACAATAAGCAATTTGGATTGTATGATTTTGAAACGTAAATTGACTAAGAAAAAGAAAATCGTACTGACCGTTGTCTGCACAGGCGCGGGTATCATACTGATATTGCCTGCTGTTATCGTTTTTCTGCTTACCCGCACTCCCGCTTACTACAAGCCGCTCGAACCGCCGAACAGGGTCGAGGTCAGTCCGTATCTGACAAATTACATCGCTCCAGAAATCCACAACAAAAGCCAGCTTGGCGAGCCTTTCGAGCTGGTGATAACAGAAGCTGGTCTGAACGACATCATTGCCCGCGGACCATGGCCCATGACATCCGGCATTGCAAGTGTCACGCTTCCCGCGGCCCGCCTGTCTGAGGGCAGGGCGGTCCTTATGGCCACCATCAAATACGGCCCGGCCTCTGCAATATGGACGGCCACTATGAATCCCTCAATCGACGAGTCCGGCCTGCTGTGTGTCAATCTTGAGAAGATAACCGCAGGCGCTTTGGAGGTTACAGGCTTTGCCAAAAAGGCAATTGAGGAAATTATCTCAGCCAACGCCGGCAAAATTGACACCACCTGGGCCGATAACATATCAGCGGCACTGCTGGAAAATAAACCCTTCGAACCGGTTTTTACAGCTTATGAAAACGAGGTCCAACTTACCGGCATAGACATATCCGACGGCAAAGCGGTGCTGCGGCTCTCCCCACAGGCGAAGCGTTAACACCCTCTCGCCGGCAGCGGCGAGCCACAGCATTTATCTGTTCAGCCTTTTTATGGTTATCTCAACTTGCCGGTCAGATGATATAGCCGAGCACTATTGCCAAAACTAACAGGGCAATACAGGCAGGTACCAAAAGTCTCAGGCTTTTCTGGATTGATGAGCCTTTTGCCAGATTGCCGATGGTCTTGGGAACAATAACAGCACCGAGTAACCCGACGGCGAAAATGATGCCGAAGATGCTGCCGTACACTTCAGGGCTGAACTTGGCGAATGTAACTCCAACGATAGTCGGGAAACAGGGCGCAAAAGCAAGTCCTGCACAGACAACAAGGGCACTTGTCCATATCGCCCCACTTTTGGTCATAGCCAGAATGACAAGAACGGCAACTAAAGATACGGAAGCTATTATAATACCTCCATGAGTAGTAATAAGCTGAATCTGGCTTGCTATCAGCCGGCCGGCCATCATCGCAATAGCAAAAGCCGAAAGCATTTGTTGGGCAGTAGCATCTACAACAGCGCCGTCAAGGCCGGCAAAATCTTTGCTGATAACCTCTTTCCCATAAGAAGGCAGCCAATTACAGAACGATGCCTCCAGACTGATATAGCAAAACAGCGCCAAGGCTGCTACAAGAACAGCAGGTTCTTTGAGCAGAGCAAAGGCACTTGCAAGTTCAAAGCCGGCCTGGCTTGTGGGATACACCGCAACAATAGCGAGAATTACAGGCGCTAATACAATCACTCCCAAAACCGAAACGGCTTTTTCGTAGGAAGTTTTCTGAAACAGGAAACTGACGATAAGCGGTGTAAGGAAAAGGCCCAAACCGAAAAAAACATTGCCCAGGTTACTGGCTGCTGCCGGATTCTTTCCTGCGAACAGGACCACCGGTATCAGCGTGTTACCGGCGGTATTCAAAGCCATAGCACCAAAACCCAACAGGATACAGGGCACAAGGGCCACCTGATAGGTTCCGGCGCGTGCAAGGACGAAAATGCACAACGCAGTTGCGACAAATCCGAAGATTGCCACGGGCCTATAGCCCAATTTGTCGATGGTTACGCCCACAATCAAAGATGCAACCAGACAGGCGAACATAAAGGCCGAAATCAGGGTGCCGAACTTGGCCTGGTCAATCTTCAGCCGCGGCATCAGCTTGACGCTGATAGAGCCGAGCAGCGAGAAACACATTCCCAGCCCGAAGACGGACAGCAAAGCTACTACTTTTTCCATAATTCATTCTCCCAAATAAAATATTACGAATCAGTTAGTTATGTTTCTTTACCTGGGTTATGGCTACCAGATAAACATATACGATTGCAGCTAATGCAAATAACAAGGTGCTGTAGCGGTGGAGTTGGAAAAGGAATTTCTGGCCGGCGGTCCCGAAAAGCGGAAACATGCTCAGGGCAATCGACAGGATTAGAGGAATGGCCAGCCCACAAATCAGCCAGAAACATACTTTCATAACAAGGACTGAACCATTGCTGACAGGCCCCTCGTCAAGCGTGCTGCGCCGAAAAATGCGAGACAAAAAATTCCAGTCGCTTTTGTCAAAACGATGGTTGTCGGCGCACATCACGGCTAAAGCAGCCATGCACAAAGCAAAAACCGGCGCAAAGGTAACATGAGCCATCGCCCAGTAACCGGCCAGCCTCTTTTGAAAAACGAGCCACGGCCCAAATCCCGTGATTGAAAGCACCACGAAGCAAAGCACGGCGAGCAAATACACGAGTTTCTTCAAAAACCCAAGTGTCCAAATTGAACGAAGCATTACCATATTCCTAATCGAATTTATTGTCCTGCCGGGCAAATACCTTTGTCAAACAGGCCAACGCTTTTAAGGCATATAACAACAAAACCGCGGCTACTACTGCAGAACATGCAATAGTTATAAGTTTCAGCCACGGGCGAAATACAAAGGCAAACGCAAACGCTTTAGTATAAACGGCATCTATACCTTCAAAATCGGCCATTATCTTAACACGTCCCTGCTGTGAAGCCAGTGGTGAATCTACCTCAACGGCCCCGAAGAAAAACGGTGCATCGGTCGCATGGCAATCGGCGCAGCCTCGAACACCTAATGATTGTGCTGCCGGTCTTACATCGTGAGCGATTGGCCAGGCATACGGACCGGCGGCAGGATGCTCCTGTTCGGTTAACTTGCCCGAATCATCAAGGCAATAGAGCTTGCCGCCGCAAATATAGACGGGCCGGCCTTGCCGGGAATTTTCGGATGCCAAGATGCCAAGTACCTGTGTAACCATCTGGTCGGTTAATTTGGGCCAGGTTGCCGACTCTAATTCCAACTTATGATAAAGAATATTGCCGGCTGCTTCTTTGACGATTTGTGGAGCAATCGGGACAACCTGTCGGCCTTTTAGATGGGCCCAGAAGGAGGGCCAGATAATTTTGTGCGGCCCGATCTTTCCCGTTTGGTCCGGAATAAAAACAGGCGAGAATATATGAGGAAGAGTCTCGTCTGATATGTTGACGTTTTGAGTTCCAAGCGCGTGTGCACGGGAGGTTTTTGCGCGAATGGTTGTTTTGCCGGGCCAGGGGCCGGAGTGGCAGGCGGTACAGGTGAGCTTGTCAAAATGTACGGTCGGTATCCCTGGGTGGGCAGGCTCCGGTGCGCCCAAACGTCCGGACACCGGCACAGGAGACGATTCGGCCGGCAGGTGGCAACCTTTACAAGATGCAACATGCCCCGGCTGATTCGGCTCGCCTTCATATCCGCGTGTGATAACGTGGTCGAGGCCGTTGCGGTGGCAATCGACACATGATAAACCGGCACTTAAGTGCACATCCTCATCGGTATGGGCCCCGATGTTTTTGGTGGAATGGCAATATAAACAGCGTTTGTTTGATATTTTTTTCTGTATATCTATGAACGTTTTTTGTTCAGGAAGAAATCGGCTCTTGTGATAAACGACATTGGGAACATCTTTTGACCCATCAGTCGGAAGCCATAAACCCGGCAAAGCTTTAACTGAACCGGTTACGGTGGCCAGACCTGAAGCGGCGGTTGCCGCCCAGCGGAAATTTTGCTTGGCAATCTGGTTTGCGAATTCTGATTGATTGTAGCTGGGCGAGGCGCTATGGCAGGTGAGACAGTTAATTTCCAGGTCGCCGGAGACAGCCCAGCGGTCTTTCGGGTCAAGGTCCGCGGTTTCATCACGGACACTTACGCCGCCGCCGGGCAGATGTCTGCCGAAGATACGCGTGAACCACCATTTTGACACACCCAGTTGCTCAGGTCTGTATGTGCCGGGCCAAGGCCGGTAGGAAAGCGGGATTTGTGTAGCAGTTTGGCAGTCCCAATAAATCCAGGGCTCACTCACCCGGCCGGGGTCAATTTTCACAGGAACTTTTTGGCCGCTTTCCGGGTCGAGGACAGATTCAAAGCCGGCGTTGAAATGCCAACCCCTGCTTATAGTTTCATAATCATGGCATTTGCCACAGGTTATTCGGAGAGAAAAAGGATTTTGCGGCTCACCCCCAGGCCAGGTTATAAAATCCTGGTGGTCATAGAGGTTGATGATATGAACCTCACCTCCCATATTACCGCTTTTGATATCTCCGATTCTGGTGAATTCCGGGGATTCGTCCGCGTTTTGAACATCGTTATCATTTGCGTAACATGGTCCGGACAAACACATTAAGGTCGCGGCAAAAAAGCCAAGAAACGCCAACTTAAACAAATGTAGTGTTAGTTTATGAAAATCCATTTTCAAATTTTAATATCCAATCTATTATTTGTGAACATCAAACTTTAAAATCTTCCGGTTTAAACTCGAGCTTGCGGCCGGCCTCGACGGCTTCGTTGATTTTTAACACAGCCACAGCCGTTTCATACCCAATCTCGGCAGGACAGTTAAGAACAGCTCGGCCGCGAATCGCATCAAAAAAGTTCTCCAGATGAGGCTGGTGAAACAGTTTATCCATATCTATCAGTAAGTTGTATTTCGCCGCCGGCATTGTAGAACGAACATCCAGTACGGCCTTATTGCTGGATGGCTGAGCCAGGCCTCCCTCCCGCTTTATATAGCGTTTGTTCTCCCATTCATACCATTGCTCCTGCGGCACCCAATCTTCTCGATACACGGCGTTTCGAGCTGCATTCTCGGAGGTCATCAACGCTCCCTTGTCCCCCATGAAGGTCTCGAAATAACCGCCTGCGCTGTTTGTCGTAAGAGTCTGATAAAATGCCCGCACCGTGCCGTACTCGGTTTCATATTCATACAGTGCCATTACATTGTCATACCATTCGTGGTTTTTCCAGTAATCGATGCCGCCGCTTGCCAGAACTGATTTGGGCTGAGCATCGAGGAACCAGGAGTATATATCAATCTGGTGAGAGCCGAGGTCAACAATAGGGCCGCCCCCGAGTCCTTTATACCACCGCCAGTTCTTGAACTGGTGCATTGATTCGAAACCATACTTGTTCAAAGTAGCCTGGTCAATCTCGGCCTTTTTGGGCCAGCCGAGGTCTTCACAGGCACGTTTACTGCGGTTCCACTGACCATTAATAGTGGTAATTCGCCCGATCATCTGCGCCTCTTTGATAATTTTCTCATAGCTAAATATGTATCGCGGATTGCTTCGTCTCTGGTGGCCAATCTGAAGGAGCTTGCCTGTTTTTCGGGCGGTTTCAACCATCTTGCGGGCGCCTTCGAGGGTATTGGACATCTCCTTTTCGCAATAGACGTGCAATCCTGCTTCGAGGCAGGCAATCGCATGTTCGGCGTGCCAGAAGTCAGGCGTTGCTATTATCACCGCGTCAAGGTCCTTTTCCTTATCGAGCATTTCTTTGTAATCTTCATAAGTATTGTTTTCATGGCGGTACGCTTTGAGCTGGCCCGATACCCTCTTTTGATTCCATTCAGTCCAGATGTCGCAGACGGCTTTGAAATGCAGGCCCGGAATCTTCAGGCACGAGTCCAGGAGCACTTGCCCCTGGGCACCGGCTCCAAGAAGAGCAACATTAATATCGTCATTTTTATTACCACCTGACCGAGCCAGGGCGCTTGGGGTCAACATCAGGCCGGCGCCGGCAGCGGCGGTGGAATACAGGAAACTTCGTCTATCTATTTTTGCATTCATATCTTTCTACTCTTCAAGCTTAATTGTTTAATGATTTTATCTTTATGTTTCGATACCAAACAGGGTCGCCGTGGTCCTGAAAGCCGATGTGGCCGACCCTGGGCATGTCTTTGTAGGCGGTGTTAAACTTATTTCGCGTCCCATCCGGATTTTTATGAGGTTCGGTCCACAGGTCAAGGTCCATGTCGATAATCTCTTCGCCGTTCATTACCACGTATATCTTGTTCGCCTCGGCGGTTATCGTCATCCGGTTCCATCGGCCGGGACCCTTCATCATATCTTTGCGGGGCGCGAGGCAGTCATAAATCGCTCCGCATGAGCCGCGTGTCATCCCGTTTTTACTGTCGTGTACCTGTACCTCAATACTCGTATGCAACCAGTTGGCAATATCGCCGGTGCGGATGAAAACCCCGCTGTTGCCGCCTTTATTGACCTTAAATTCCAGGTCGAGTACAAAATCGCCGTATTGGGCTTTTGTCCACAGGTCGCCGCCGCCCTTTCTTGCAAGCTCACCGTCAGCCAGTTGCCAGCTATCCGAATTATAACAATTTGAAAGGTCTTTTGCCAAAAGGTTCCGCCAGCCGCTCGGATTCAGATTTCCCGCTATTGCATTGAAAAATTCGATGCACCTGCGAATCTCGGGAAGGGATTTTTCCCAGTTGTGTTCATACTCAATTGAAAAGACGCCTTTGAAATTTTGCCGGTGTAGCTCTTTGAGCATCGCTTCAGCATCACACCGCCCCGTGCCCCACACTGCATCATGGTAACCAAGCCCCATCTTGCCGGGGACAACATCCTTGAAATGCAGGCTGATAATCCGTCCTTCGAGTTTCCTGAGCATCCGGACAGGGTTCAGGCCGGAGCGCATCCAGTGGCCGGTGTCCGCACAGGCGCCGATTCTCTTACTCCGTTTCTTGCAGACCTTCAGCACAGTATCGGGATTCCAGTAGTGTGAGGGCTTGGGATGGTTGTGTATGGCAACGTTGATTTTATATTCGTCGCATAGTGCCTCGATCATGTCAAACGCTTTTTCGGGAGGCTCCGAGACTATTGTTTCGATGCCCATGTCCCTTGCGAAATCAAATACTTTACGGCATTTCGTTTCATCATTGTCCAGTTTAACAACACCGTAGTTGATGATTCTGACCCCGGCATCGGCAAGTTTGGCCTTGACCTCGGTGCGGATTTGGGCCGGCAAATTATGGTCGAACCGCTCACCCGCACTCTCCTCGCTCAGTCTCTGACCCGGGTAGGCCTCAATCCAATCCAGACCCAACGAAGCGGTCTTATCAATCGCTTCATAAAACGTGAAGCGATTGAACGTCCATGCCTGCACACCTAACCGCCATCCATCATAGGCATCCGTAGTCGGATGATTCTTCAGCGACAATATCTCTTGCTCCTCAACATTGGACACCTGCTCCCGGCATGAGCCGGGCATAACAACCAAAAATACAGACGTTAATACGACCAGTATTATCTTTGCGTACATTTTATACTCCATACACGAATTCTAAAAGCTCGAAATCTTTATCAACCTTTACATTTCCAACTAATTTACAGTTTTTTAATTTTTATATTTCTGAACCATACAGGATAGCCGTGATCCTGCAGGCCGATAACTCCCGATCTTGCAAAATCTTTTATAGGTTTATTGAATTTATTTTTTGTGCCATCAGGATTTTTGTTGGCTGTGTCCCAAAGATCGGCATCCATATAGATAACTTCCTTCCCGTTAAGGACGACCTTGGTTAGGCTTCCTTTAACAGTAATGTTCATATGGTTCCACTGCCCTACCGGCTTTACCATGTTCTCTGTCGGTTCAAGGGCATCGAATATCGCTCCGCATATATGGTTGTTGACTTTCTCGCCGTATGAATCCTCTATCTGAACTTCTATAGCCTGCTGTACCCAGTCCCAGCCTTTTGTTGTGGTTGCATGGTAAATAACGCCGCTGTTAGTATTTTTGGCAACTTTGAATTCAAGGTCGAGGATAAAATCTTCGTAACTATCCTTTGTCCAGATGTTTTCGTTGTTCCCTGAACCGGTCCTTGTAAGAACACCGTCTATCATCTTCCACGTGCCGGGTTTGTAATCACAGTTAGAAAGGTCCGCAGCGATAAGGTCCTGGAAATCTGAAGAAACTTTTTGTTTAGTAGTTACCGGCTGACAGGAGTTCAAGAAAACCAGGCCTGCTATTACGGCCGTGAGCACAATAATTTTCCAATTCATTTGTTTGTCCTTTCAGGCTTTACCTATCTGCAATTACAGATTAAGTGTTATTTTATACAGTCCTTTGCAAAACACAACCATTAATGCTTATCCAAATTAAAACGATAACAGGCAATGCCAGATATATGTATATCCAAGAGCGTCAATGTCCTGCCATATATTTTTGGCCAATTCGGCGTCCCCGGGCATTTCGGGCAATTCTTTTAATTTCTCTTCCCAGGGAATACAGACGCCCGGCGGTCTTTTCTGCTCAATATTATTCTTCATCAATATACTCCATATTCGCGAACATAATCGGTCATAGCCCTGATATTCTCTACCTTAGCGTCATTTTGTATGATAGCACCGGCATCAAGAACATATCCGCCATCTTTTGCCACGCCATCAATTACCTTTTTACAGCAATCACGGACCTCATCTGCAGTGCCGTAACTTAATAAAAGGTTATCAATTCCGCCGCTCAGACAGAATTTGTGGCCGATAGCTTCGTGGACCTTGAAAATATTACCCTTGTCAACATGATAGACGATACTTGCATCCGGAAGTTCGGCAAAGGAACTTAGATGAGCATCCCAGTTACCTTCAGCATAGAAAAGCACCTGATGTCCACGTTTCCATATCTCTTCGATAATTGGCTTCAGTGTGGCCCAATAAATATTTGTGAACTGTTCAGGTGATATAAACGGCACACATCCGCGGTGCATCCAGATAGTGATCGGAACATTTTTATCAGGATCGGCTCCGGAAAGTGCGATATGTAAAAGATGCGGCATAAGAGCTTCGCAGGCTGCAAGAACCTTTTTCGGCTGATTGATCAGGTCGCTGCAAAGACCAATATATCCGCGAAGCTTATCTGCAATAATATCGAGAGGCGCTTTTAAGATACCGGAAATTGCAGAGACAGTGCCGGATCCTTTTCTCAACAATTCATTCTGCTTCCCAAAAGCATCGAAATAATTCATCATTGCCATCCCGCCCTTTAAAAAAGACAGGTTATTTCTGAAAGTTGCTTCCTGCCCGATCGGCACGACATCGTCTGAGACCCGGGGCAGCCAGATATTGAACAAAAAGCCTGTTGGGTCTTCAATGAGCCGGTCGTATTCATCAGGCTTCATGAAAGCATTCTCTTCTGAAGGCTCGCGGTACTGAAAGCCCGTGTCCTTTGAAATGTCAATACCGGGTATACCGTAATACTTTAATCCGATAGCCTGGGTCAGACCCGTCCAGACATAGACCATGTTCCCGACCACAGCATCCCAGTCAAAATCGGCGGCGCATTTACGCACAGATGAAAATGCTTTTTCGTAATCGTGGGTGACTTCCTGACATGTGAAACCTGCATATTTTGCAGTAAATTCTGCAACGAAAGGCCTGGTCGGTATCCGGTCGGGCTTTTCATTGCGCATAGCAGTTACATAACGTTTTAACCTCTGGTCGTACAGCTTTTGGGTAACAACTGCTATTTGGTTTACCTCCTGGTCTTTCCAGAAAGATAATCAAAATCATAACGTCCATCCCTGACGGTACCGGCGGTGGACATAATCATTTGCTTCCGGGAGATTTGTAACTTTCATGTTGTCGCCATCCCACATTAGTTTCTCTCCCGGGAACCTCATAGCCAGGTTGCCGGCGACTACCATCTCTGTAAGCGGTCCTGAGTAATCGAAATTAGAACATGCGACGCCCTGTCCTTTGCATGCTCTGAGCCAGTCCTGCTCATGGCTTCCCTCTATTCTGGGGATAGTCTTCGGTGGGCGTTTGTAAGCTTTCATGGCAGTTTCGGGGATGAGCCTTGGGTTTTCTCCGTAACAACC
>QNBT01000042.1 GCA_003644205.1 Planctomycetota bacterium
GCGTGGCATCTCTATTAGAAGTCCTTCCTCGTTGCGATTCCAGGATACCTGCCCGGAGTGCCCCAGCAGTCTTACCGATTTTATCTCGCCGGTGAGCATGCCGCCTTTGGCCAGCGATTTCACGATTATGCTCTTCTCGGGCCACCCAAGGGCGATAACGTAGATATTGCGACCGTCTTTTGACCGTGTGAACCTGATGTTGGCGGCGGTATAAGGTGACTTGTTTGAGTTTTTGTCCATCTTCGTGTCAGGCCCTTCACCGAAAACGAGCCAGGGGCGAGTATTGTAGATACCTTCGCCATTGACTTTCATCCACTTACCTATACCCTTAAGAATATCGATGGTTTCCTTGTCAAATGTTCCGTCGGCTTTGGGGGGGACATTTAAGAGAAGATTGCCGTTTTTGGATACAATGTCTATTAGTTTATCTATGACGGCATTTACTGTCTTGTATTCGACACCGGCTGTGTAGCCCCACGGGCCAATCGAATCGTCTGTCTGCCAGGGTTCTGCATAAAGTCTGTCGGCCTTGGAGCGTTCAAGGTCAAGCGTGGAGGCGCCGTCGATGTAAATGCATCTGCCTTTGCCGCGTTTCTTCATCGTATAAACACATTCTTGTTTGCCGTTGTTGCGTTCGCTGCTTTTGTTGTAGTAATATGCCATGAGCCGCATTCCTGTTTTGGCATTGTCTTCGCCTAAGAACGGGATGCCGCTGTCAAGATAGAGCAGTTCGGGATTGTAGTTATCTATGAGGTCCTTGAGTCGATTGTACCAGTTATCGCACCACCATTTCGGCGCGTTTTTGGTATCGCCGGAGTACGTTTTTCCTTTGAGGGCGGGGTGGTAGAGGTCCACGAATTTCGGGTCGTTGCCATCGTAAGGCACTCCTTTCAATGGGCCTTTCTTGTCGCTGCCGTGACTCCTCTGCATCCATGAAAGACTGCGAGCCAGATGGGTCGTTACCCCGAAGTGCAAGCCGTGTTCCTTTGTGGCCTTGCGCATCATTGCAATGAGGTCCTTTTTCGGTCCCATGTTCACGGCATTGAAACGCTGGTATTTTGAGTCCCACAGATCAAACCCGTCATGGTGTACCGCACAGGGAGTGAAATATTTCGCGCCGGCATCTTTAAATAGCGTAAGCCACGCGTCGGGATCGAAGTTTTCCGCCTTCCACATAGGGATAAGATCCTTGTACCCGAATTTTGACGGATGCCCGTATTTTTTGACATGGTATACATATGCAGAATCCGGCTTATTGCTTTCAACGTACAAATTTTTGCCGTACCATTCACCATATTCCGCAACTGAGTAAACACCCCAGTGGACATAGATGCCGAACTTTGCGTCGCGGAACCATTCGGGACACTCGTACTGCTTGAGTGACTCGGCAGTGGGCTCGAATTGTTTCACCTTCTGCACAGTATATGTCTCGCCAAGCGTATAGCAAACCAGAGAATTCAAATACTCCTCAAGATTCGTATATCCATCGCCATCTGCATCGGCGTTTTTATCCTCCGGATTATCAGCATCCAGCTTCATTCTTTTTTCCCACGTATCCGGCATCCCGTCCTGGTCAGAATCTGTCGGTGCGGTTGCCGACTTGTACATCGGCCAGCCACCCACCTGTTCCTGGCTGTCTATAATGGCCCCGGTACCATGGATCACGTCATTGATAACACGTGTATCGACAGGGTCTCTGGCCAGAGATGCTCCAACGTGTTTTATAACGCTGGCATACGCATCTTGGGCGGTTTGCGTTATGATTGGACCGGTTGAAAAAGGCACCGTCTGCTTCCAATTGTTTATCTCACTTTTGCTCCAGCCGCAAAAATCAACCATGCTATACTGGTCGGAAGGGATACCGCCGTTGAAATAATTCCCTTCGTAATAGCCCTTAAAATGCTTACAGTTGGCTTCATAGATATGCCCGTAAGATCCGTTTGGACCTGCTTTGAAATAGTTGTTCACGTAGTTTATACGGCATACGCTGTCTGTGTCAGCATCATAGCTCGGGCGAGTATCGTTCCAGTTGTAAACGACGTTGTTTCGAAAATCAAACTCAAGGCCAAGCGGGTCCGAGGTATAAGGATTACTGTCGTAATTGCCCGGGCGCGGATTACGTGATTTGTTATGCGCGAAAAGATTGTGATGGTAACTATACCTGGCACCACAACACCCTCGTATTAAAGCGCCATACCCGTGAATTCCTTTGTGGTGAATGCTGTTATTCAGCGCCTCAGAAATGATAGACCACTGTACTGTAACGTTGTCGAGCACCCCACGACGGGCTGTCGAACAGGAAAAAACTTCATCGACCGACCAACTGGCAGAACAGTGGTCCATGATAATATTATGGCCGCTTGAAATTGATATCGCATCGGATTCGCAGCCGCTCTCATCGCCGAGTCTTGAACGAATAAACCGAACGATCACATGATCCGCAGAAACAATAAGTGGATAGTCACGGAGACATATGCCGTCCCCCGGAGCGGTTTGCCCGGCAATCGTGATGCAGTTTTTGTCAATCTCCAGTTTGGATTGAAGTTGGATCAGGCCTGAAACGGCAAAGACAATAGTCCTTGGCCCGGCGGCAGATATGATGGCCTCACGCAGAGAACCCTCACCAGAATCGTTGGTATTTGTCACATAACAGACATCTCCTCCGCGTCCCCCCTTTGCATAGGCGCCAAAACCTTCAGCACCGGGAAAAGCCAACTGCTCAGCCAGTAACAGTTGCGTCTGAAACGCCAGTACTGTCACAAAAACCCATTGTCGTACACCAGAAGATCCTTTTCTCATTTTTCGCATTTCTTACTATAAATCACTACAAGTCCATTAAGATACTCTTCAAGGTTCGTATATCCATCATTGTCGAGATCACCATTACCATCTGATGGATCGCCAGGATTCAACCCGTTGGCCTTTTCCCATGAATCGGGCATGCCGTCGTGGTCGCTGTCGAAAGTCTTCGGCCGGGAAACGGAACTATAAAAATCCCATCCGCCTACGTCATTCTGTGAGTCGATGATCTTGCCGGTATTGTCAATAATGGTCTTAATGAATCGCTCATCGACAGTGTCGCGTACAAGCGAACAGCCGCTGTACTTCAGGCAGGATTCGTATGCATCTTTGGCCGACTCAAGCTTTGTCAGCTTATACTTGCCCGCATCAAACCGTTTAGCAACCTCAAATGCTTCACGGCTGGTGTCCTGATACTTCGTTTCAGGACCAAAACCCAGCCCCAGTGCTTTGTAATTCATCGCGGTGTAGTTATCCTTGTTATATTTTTCGGGCAGGCCCTCAAAGTAATTCCCTGATAAATAACCCTTTGAGGTCGGAGGTTTTTCCCCGGATTTGAACTGGATCGGCCAAAATCCTTTTTCCATTGAAGGACCGGCTTTGTAATAATTATTGATGATATTGAGTTTGTCGCCTTCGATATTGTTCCCTTTTTTCCAGTTATAGTCCACGTTATTGCAAAACTCCATAACGTCCGATCCGCCGTTGATCGTGGGGTGACGAGCGCGGCTGCTTGCATAAATGTTATGATGGATTGTTGACGGCCCATCAGGATTGCGGAATGAGGTACACATGGCATGGGCCCCTTTGTGGTGCAGACTGTTGTGCAAAGCTTCGCTGAAGATTGTCCACTGAACAGTCGCATGCTTAAGTCCGCGGAAATCCCCATTGCCGTCGATTCCCCAACTCAGCGAAAGATGATCCAGGATAATATGATCGTCATAGTCAACCGTTATGCAATCCGGGCTCGACCCGGCCGGCTTATTCTCATCGCCAAGTCGAACTCGCAAATAGCGAACGATGATATGACTGGACTTTTTGATTTGTAAAGCTCTGTCGGCTAGCGTGATCCCTTTGCCCGGGGCAGTCTGGCCTGCAATAGTAAGACAGGATTTATCGATGATCTCCAAATCGCTTTTCAGTCGGATCATGCCGCTTATATCAAAGACGATCGTTCGCGGGCCCTTCATTGATTCAACGCCTTCTCTAAGCGAACCTTCCCCAGAGTCTTTCAGGTTGGTTACATGATAGACATCTCCGCCACGTCCGCCTTTGGCAAACTTGCCGCTGCCTTCTGCACCTGGGAAAGCCAGTTGATTACCGTCCGGGATTTCCCCGGCAAATAATAATGAATTAAGAAGGATTGCTATTATTACAATTATTTTCCTGCTATTTATTTTGAAACTCCGACATTAATACGTTTAGTTCATATATTAATGATTGATATTGAATGTGCAGGACTTGCTGCTTACTATGGCTATTGGGTAATCGGCCAGTGGGACACCCTTAACAATCAGATTGTTACCCCTCGTTGAAGTCCTGGCTTTGTAAATCTTGCCGGTGAGCAGGTCAACAACCACCGGATCGACGATTAAAATATCCTTGAAGCGAATATCGGTTTTGGCTGGTTTTACATACTGCTGCATGCGCCACGGTGTGTAATAGACAACGGCGTCTCCAGCGCTGCCGGTTATACCAAGCACCTGAATCGGAATGGGCGATTTTGCACCGGCGAAAGGTTCTGCATCACGAAGGTTTTCGCCCTTGATGCCGGTGAAGCTGCCTTCATTTTTGATGTCAAATTCAGCCGTAACCGTCTTTGGCGTCATCAGTGTCTGATCAAATATGCTGGTAAGATTTTGCAATGCATGAAAACCGGCTTTTGGCTTCCACGAACCGTAAACCAGGAGTCCTTTTGCATTCACCCTGCCGTCCTCAGGTGGTTCACGCAGCAAGAAATAAATATTTACAGGAATACCCATCGAAAAATCAAACATAAATCGACGCAGTAACCACTTGGCCTGAACATACCGGCCCCAGGGCCCACGGCCTTTCCAGCTGGTCGTGTATTCAGAAGACGGATAGCCGCATTCACCCTGCCAAAGCTCTATCGGGCGCTCCTGCTTTTCAATAAGCTTGAACATATCTGTCACATGCCTTGATAACGGCGCGTAGCCGCCGGCAACCGGTCCCTGTATATCGTATTTGACTGCTTCTGGAAATTCGTTATACGGGTGATAGGTAATGACGTCGATATAAGGCCCTACACCACAATCTTCCAGCATCAGCTTTACACCTTCGACGTTTACTCTGGCCATTGAACCGGCTATGATTTTTGCATTTGGGTCGATATTTTTGATAACCTTTGAGGCGGCTTTGACCATCTCGCAATAATTTTTGGTAATCTTTGGCTCATTGTCAATCTCCCAATACTTTACGCGATCGTGACAATGGGCGACAACGGCGTGAACATATTCGAGCCAGGTGCTGAGTTTGTCCATGTCCAGCGGTTTGTCCTCGGCATCGATTCCACTGTACGGGTCGCTGTTGATCGTAGTGAATATCTCTATCTTACGGTTATTTAAACCGTCTATAATCTTGTCAAATTCTGCCCAGCGGTAGTAGCCCTTCTTTTTAACATCGTTATATTCAACAATAAAAGACCGGGTTTCCACGCGTGCCCATTTTACGCCGGAGTCGGCAATACGCTCAAGAAATGTATCCATCAGTTCTATTGGCAAGTCATGCTTGTTGAACTGCAAACCCCACGGTGAAGCCTTAATGTCCTCTGAGCGTCGAGGAGCTAAAGTTCCAATCTGGTTTATGTTATCAAATTGTTCCATCCCAAGCAGTGGTTCGTCAGCAAGATTTGAACGCACTGATTCGGCGGAAGCGAAACAAGATGATGTTATCAAAATAACCGTCAGACTCAACGAAATTGCTGATTTAAACACCTTAATTGTTATGCCAAATTCCTTAATCAATAAACTCTTTTTTTTCATTTAATTTCAACAGTGGACCAACCATTTTATTGGGGCTTGCCTACTTTTCAATGACATTGTATTCAAACGCATAATAGCCGGGTTTAAGCTTGCCAGCAATATCCAGCTCAAGGTCTTTAAATGTCCTTCCCTCCTTCAGGGTGATTTCCGAAAAAGTTTTGCTAAATGCAATGCTGCCGGTAAGCGTTTTTACATAAACTTCAACATCGACCTTCTTTTCGTTTCCAAGATTCATTACTACCAGAGGAACCGCATCAGACGGCCCATACACAATATCCACGTTTTTACTGCACGCTAAAACCGGCTGAAATGCCATCTTGATTGCATAAAACCCAAGCTTGGCGTGGTCGTAATAATCAATAAGCGGCTTTTTATAGGTGCCGGTATTTCCACCGCCCCTCAAACAGCACCATGCCAGACCGTCGTAGTCCAGCCAACGCTTCTTCTTATAAGCCTCAAACCCGCTAAATGCCTGCCACGCCTGACTTTCAAGCCATTGCTCCGGCGTAAGATAGTCGCCGATACTGCCTTTATCATACCTCCACTCATAAGACATTACCTGGTACCCCGGCTTGCCCTTCCGCAAATTCCAGTTTGGCTGAGCTGCAGATTCTTCGCTTTCAAAATCAAAGAAAGCCCTATGCTTGCTGTTTAAATAATCGACCCGAAAATTTCCCATACTCCAATTCTGCTCGGTTTGAGTCTTCTTCGCATCGGGCCATTTTTCAAGCCTGCTCCAATCACGTCCATAGCTTACTATATGATCCATTGTGCCTCGTGTAATCCCCGGTGCCACCCAGATTTGCGAGAAGTTTTCAACTTTTCCTTTTTTAGTAAATGTTCCGTCATCGCTTCTCAACCGGCCTAATCTAGCCAAATTGGCGGTAGGACAAATCAACCTCGTTTTATCTTGACTCCAGATCACATCATAAACTTTTTTAAACCATTCCATCCCTTCTTCAAAGTTTAGGAATTTAGGGTGATTGCCCGGCTGCCACATCACGATGCTGGGATGATTCCTGACTTGTCTTACATATTTCTGCAAACCCTCAAAATCAAGCTGCCACGGACTGGCAGTCCGCACCCATGAAGTTGTCGCCCACTGAAAAATAATCCCAAGCTGGTCACCATACTCGGCATAACGCGGATCGTTAATAGAGACCGATGGCCCATGATGCTGGCTCATCCTCGCCGTATTAGCATTCATAGCCTTCAACTGCATCAGGTCCTTTACTATATACTCACCCGGTGCACTTCTCTGCCATCTCGCAAGTACCTCCAGAGGCGCAGGCATACTAAACAGCAGCGCACCATTCATCATTGCAGCCTTACCGTTAATGCGAAAAGTACCGCCTTCCTGACTAACAGTACGAATCCCGGTAGTTATCACATAGTCATCTACCATATTGTCATTCTCATCTGAAACCGCGACAACGAGCTTATACAGATTGCAGCTTTGGGGACTCCAGAGCTGAGCGTTGTCAACTTTTAAGGAAACGACAACCTTCTCCTCTTTACCGTCCGGTATCATAAGCTCCTGCTGAGTCTCTACAACCGGTTTGCCGCTTTCATGCGGGAACCATTCGTAAAGTTTCAATCGCAACTTCCCGTTGAAAATATCAGTTTTCTTAATCTCTCTCTCGGTGGAATTATTCGCCTGGTCCTTTTTGACCCATATTTCGGCTCTGATATCAGCTTGCTCTCCGATGCTTTGCGTATATGCGAAAACATCTTTAACATATACATCCCTCGTACAGTCTAAATATATTCGACCGGCAAACCAGCCGATATATTCGTCCGACGAAGTGTGACGACTTGTTTCCTGAGCTTTATAGGGATCAACTTTTACAGCTATGAGGTTTTCCTCATCGAAATTGACGTACCGCGTGATATCCACCGATATCGGGTGCCTGTTATGAGCAACATAAACCGGCCTGTCATTTACCCATATTTCACCGGTAGGATCGAGGCATTCGGCATTGATCTCCACTCTTTTTGATGTCGGTATAACAACCTTGTTTCGCAGGTAGAGCGATTCTTCTCTATACCTTTCACCGCCGTGGGCATAAGGCAACTCGACGTTATTCCATCCGCTGTCATCGTAACCGACCTTTGTCCAGCCGTTCACGTCACCGGCCGTCTCGAAATCATCGTCGATAAACGTATTTATCAAAAACGGAATGTCGCGTGAATGCAAATCCCTGGTGCCGTCTGTGTAGTCTTTCGCGTAACCGACACCCCAGATGTTGTCTATCTGTAGTTTCGAGCCGGCAGTAATTTCCAGGCTCGATATTTCCTGTGTCTTATTTTCAAACGGAACAAAATCCTTTACAAGTTTATCATTTACATAAACATTGTACCTCTGGTTAACCACGTCCAGTTCGACTTTTATATCTGTCCACCCGGACAACGATTTGATATCCGACGAGTTGATTACGGCAGCATCTCCGAGTTTGAATTTGAAAACAGAATCCGGGCCGATCAACACCTGCCATTGTAAACTCATACGCCAATCCTGTTTTTTGAAATCCAGAACAACTCTTTGCTTAGGCTGGATCGTAAGGCTACCATCTTCAACTGAGACACCTTGCAGACTGTTGTAATAGTCTATCCTGTTTTTAACAGCTTCTTTTTTGCCCGGCTTAAAACCATAAGCCTTCCAACTGCCCATAAGCCTTTTGCGAACAGAGGGCAGCGGCTGAGGTTTTATGGTCTTCAATCTCTCTCTGGCCTGTTCAAGGCTTACAACTTTTTTATTCATAAGCGTGTCATTGAAGTATTCCGTTGCATATCTGGCATAATTTGTGAGATATTCAAGCCTCTGGTCATCATCAAAAATAGAACTTTCCCCCTTAAAACCGCTCGCTCCATCAGCATTGGAATCATCACTAACATAGCGAAGTTCAAAAGACCTCGAGATAGTTTCCGCTATTGAAATATCTGCAACAAAGAGAAATAAAAACATTAAAATGCTGGATGCAATAACTCTTTTCATATCATTGTTCCTTTCGCCTTACAATTCATTATTATCGTCCCCGAGGTTGGGGGTAATCCAGTTGTTCACTTTCCGAACAACCAATTGCGTTTATCGCTTTATCAGCGGCTTCAATTTGAAAAATGGGAATTTAAGAAGAAAATTACTATTGGTAGAATACTTTGTGTACAACATCAACCGTCGCAACCGACACCAAATTCTGAAACGGCTGCGATTTTTGCCACTGCGAATACACAAACCATATCGCCGCCAAGGAAAGCATCAATACCATTACAATTTTCAAAAACCCAAGCCAGGTATAATTTGATCTGTCTCCATGCGGCCGGGACCTTCAAAGTTTCCATTCCTGCCAATATCCTGATAATCTACCACATCTAACCCGGTGCCATCGAACTCTTGCTGCCCATTATATTTGCCGCGAATTGAATCAGGAACGAAACAAAGAATGTTTTCATAGCTGCGAAGCGATTGATTCAATTTGAGTAAATCAAAATATTTCTTACGAGAGTCGCTTTCACGACCAAGCATATCGTCCAGACGCCGAAAGTCATCCGCTGTAATACTGCCATCAAAAGACATTATTACTAATTTCTCGAAATCAAACCCTTTTTCAAATTTCTCACTCATTTTAATAATTCCCCGACTTTATCAAGTCTTTTATACATATTAGCAGTAAGTTATGAATACGTGATATATGATAATAGACATTCTGAACGGTTCTGTTCATTCGCCTTGAAATATCTTTCACCGACAGTCCCTGTTCATACCTTAAATCCACAAGATTTTTGTCACGAGACGATAGTTTTTCAACGCAGTTTTTTAGCAAGCTTACGTAATCATCAATATCTTCAAGCCGTTTCTTAGATTCTTGTTCAAGTGCTATAAATGTTTTCTCACTGAAACGAATCTTGGCATCTTTCCTTTGCTTACGACGAAATTCAAGTATCCGAAACCTGGCAATGGAAATGCCCCACGCGACAATATCTGTCCCAGGCTCAAAAGTACCGAATTTCTGCCACATCATCGAAGTCGTTTCCTGCATTATGTCATCAGCATCGTCGCGGTTGCCGATAACCGCCATAATATAAGAATAAATACGCGATTGACCGGCAACTAAAAGCTTGATGAACTCTTGTATCTGTGAGTCTTGCAATTAACCGTCTTCTAACTCAAAAAAACCTCAAAAAACACTTCTATCACCCCAATATCTACTAGAATATGACCCAAAAACGTGATTATTAAAAGGAAGAAATAATATTTTACAATTATTATTGTCGAGAACTCAACAACGCACCTACAGGGTCGGGTTTATGGTTTTGTTGAATATCTCATCGTTTATCTTTACCTTTTCGAGGACTACATTTTTGACATTATTAAAACGGTTACCCTTGCCGGCATTCTTAAAAGTACAGTTTTTGATAGTAATGTCCGTAGCAGGTGAGTCTCGGAGGGCATCGATATAAATACCGTACTTGCTTTTATTGCTTGTTACATTTTCGATATTAACATTACGCAGCCAGGGTATAAAATCGCCTTTAGAAACTTTGCCATAGAGAAAGTTAACCTTAAATACAGCATCGGCTACCTGGCCGACTTTAACATTTCGCATATAAACGTTCTCAACAAATCCTCCGCGTTCAGAGTTAGTTTTAATACGCAGTGCACGCGCTAACTTGGGGCTGTCCATTACGCAATTTTCGGCGTAAACGTTGCGGACGCCGCCGGACATTTCACTGCCAATGACAACTCCACCATGTCCGTTATTCATTTTGCAGTTACGGATAATAATGTTTTCACTTGGAATATTAATACGACGACCGTCTCTGTTTTTGCCTGACTTGATGGCTATGCAGTCGTCGCCGGTGTTGAAGTGGCAATCTTCGATTAGAACATTCTTGCACGAATCAGGGTTGCAGCCGTCTCCGTTTGGCCCGGCATTGTCTATTGTAAGGCCGCGAATTGTAACATTCTCGCAGTAAACCGGGTTTAAATTCCAGAAGGGGCTGTCGATGATGGTTAGACCTTCGATAAGAATATTTTTTGAATGCATCGGCGCAATGAATGTCGGACACCAATGAAAATCCTTGTCTGTGCCCTGAATACGGTCCTTGACAGGAA
>QNBT01000043.1 GCA_003644205.1 Planctomycetota bacterium
TCATTCCAGTATCAGGTATAGAAGGATCAGCGACATAAAAGTAAAAGCAATACCTCAACAACGGATGAGGTGCCCGTTTTGTAGCGCAACCTGGACTATCCGGTCCGAGGGT
Source organism: Planctomycetota bacterium (assembly GCA_003644205.1). Lineage (GTDB taxonomy): Bacteria > Planctomycetota > Phycisphaerae > Sedimentisphaerales > Anaerohalosphaeraceae > QNBT01. Next base: position 113 of record QNBT01000043.1, read on the forward strand.
GTTTCAGATGGTAAGCAAAGAAGCGACAGTCTGATTACTATTGGCGTGATTTTATACATGTTCGGCTTAAGCTATCGTTCCGTAGAAAAGTTTTTGCCTCTGCTGGACTGCAGAGGCTCCAAAAGCACCATAGAAAGGGATGTTGCTGCCGCCGGACAAAAGGTCAAAGCCTTGCATCTTAGCGCCCCTCGAATGCGGGTTAGGGTATTAGGCGCCGATGGCACGGGGGCACGGATGGCAGGCAAAAAAAGGAAAGGATTGCTGTTTTTCGTGGATATTGAGCGAGGAAAGCTGGTCTGTGTGGAGCCGGTAAATGAAACTGACTCGGCTAAGGTTCGCAGACATGTTCAGAAAGTAATGCATCAGGTTGGAGCCGAACAATTGCTCACAGATGAGCTGAGCGTTTATTCCAAGATTGTACCTGAAGACCAACATAAGATATGCCTTGCCCACTGGCGTAAAAGCAAATGCAGAAGGGCTTATGAACTTCACCGTAAAGTGAAGGCTGAGGGCCTGAAACATGCATCAGATGACATGCTTGAGTTGGTTCAACTTGTGCGAGCTGAGCCTCGTCCACCGACAGTGCCTTCGCAGTTGGAGCGTCTGGTTCGCCGTTACATCAACTGTCGCAAGGGCGTTTTGTGGAAGGTTAATCAGCTCCTGCAGCATATCGAAAGGAGTTGGGAATCCATCAGTAACGACAGTGGTGATAGGACTAACAACACAACGGAGCGTATTATAGGTTTGACTTATAAGGTCAGGGCCAAGACGATGCGAGGTTTTAAGAGTTTGGATAAGGTTTTGGCACATCCTTATTTATCCGAGTTCCTTAGCGGTGAGGGTGGTGTCTGTGATTTGCGACAAGTGGTTTGAGCAGCAGAGGTTAGGGCATTTCCCGAAAAATTCCCCCACAATCCTTGGGACGATTATGAGAAAAAGAATGGGATACAAAGGGAAGGTATTCGGGTAGTATGATTAGCGGACAGTTGTCGGCCCCAACCCCACGTAAAAACCCCACGTAAAAACCCCACGTAAAACGTGGGGCTAAATATGTAGGTTAAATCCGACTTGCCAAATCATTTCATCTTTGTATCATATCTGTATGCAGAAACTCATCAATAAGATTGTATGTGGTGATTGTATAGAGATATTGAGCAAGGCCCGTAAGCCCTTTGCCGACCTGATTTTTGCAGACCCGCCTTTCAACATCGGTTACCAATACGACCATTACCAGGATAAGCTCAAGAAGGATAAATATATTGCCTGGACAAAGGATTGGATGATGGTCTGCAAAAATGTCTTAAAACCCCACGGCTCGTTTTATATTGCGATAGGCGATGAGTATGTTGCCAATGTGAAAGTCATAGCAGACGAACTCAAACTTATAATGCGCAACTGGATAATCTGGCATTATACGTTCGGCCAGCAAATGAGGAACAAATTTGCCCGCTCGCATACGCACATTTTTTATTTTGTTGCCGACAAGAAGAATTTCACCTTTAACGATTACGCAGTGCGGGTTCCTTCAGACCGACAGTTAATTTATAACGACAGAAGGGCCAACTCGAAAGGCAAGATGCCGGACGATGTCTGGAATCAATACTCACGGGTATGTGGTACTTTCAAAGAACGTGCGGGTTGGCACCCTTGCCAGATGCCGGAGAATCTGCTTGCAAGGATTATCGCAGCAAGCTCCAGTCCGGGCGATGTTGTTCTGGACCCGTTTAACGGTTCGGGAACTACAACCTTTGTAGCTTGTCAATTGGGGAGGAAGTATGTCGGTATTGACATATCGGGGAACTATGTCGAAAATGCGAGGAAACGAATATCCCAATTGAAACAGCGGAAAAAACCGTCCAAGGGCGCGTTTGGCGACGGAGAGATGTTGGAGCTTAAACGTCTGTATGTGGACATTGGCATAGATGCCCGCCGGATTTTAGACAGCAGGACGCTGTTGGGAGTCTTTGCCCGGCAGTTTGCAGTTCGGATGAATAACGGCAAAAGCTATAGTGAAGAAAGTATTGCTACGGCTTTAATGGATTTGGCCAATTGAACGCCGATGAGTTTAAAGGTGTTTTGCTGACATTTTTCGCCTTTTGCGTCAGTGCGGTTTTGCTAACGGTAATCCAGGTCCCGTTTGAGGCGGATTTCTTAGCGTGGGTAGCGTTGGTGCCGTTTATTCTTATTTGCTCTCCTGATGCCAAGCCGTGGCGGTTGGTCTGGATTTCATACCTTGTATCGCTTATCTATTGGTTGGGGAATCTGTACTGGATTGCGATTGTTACTGTGCCGGCTTATATCCTGTTTTGTATGTATCTGGGGCTTTATTGGCCGTTGTTGGCGTTGTGTGTTCGTTATTGTCGAAAAAAGGTGCCTGTCCCACTTTTTTTGGTGGTGCCCATGCTGTTTGTCGGGGCCGAGGCCTGGCAGGGGATTTTGATTACCGGCTTTAACTGGCGGCTGCTGGCCCACAGCCAGTATGCAAATCTGAGTCTTATCCAGATAGCCGATATATTCGGTGCTACCGGTGTGTCGTTTATAATTGCGATGGTCAATGGATTATCGGCTGGGCTTGTGATTGAGGCTTGCGAAAGAAAAGTCTTTCGGACTGCGAACATCCTCAAGACGGTTTTCGTATTTTTGATATTGTTGGGGACGATGCTTTACGGCAAATGGAGAATCGGCCAGGCAGAAGAATTTACCCGGCCGGGTCCCGTGGTAGGTTCTGTTCAGTCGAATGTGCCATCGAATATTAAGGAGTTAGCGGAGGCGGGTGATGAGATACTTGCCGATGTCATAAAACGCAGCGAAGCCTGTATCGAGGCCGGGGCGAAATTAGTTGTCTGGCCGGAGACGATAGTGCTGACTACTCTTAACAAGGATTATCTTGAGCTTTGTCCGGAAGATAGCAGGCCGGTGGTGTTTGATAAGATAATTTCTGAGCACACGAAGGAAAGGGCTTACGTGTTATTAGGCGCCCACTCGGCTACCATGGACATCAAGGATAATGAGTATGTAGTTGCCGACAGATTCAATTCGGCTTTTTTATACGGCCCGGACGGTGAACAGGACCCGAAACGCTATGATAAGATTCATCTTGTGCCATTTGGCGAGTACATACCCTTTAGAGAAAGTATTCCGTTTATTGCCGACCTTGTTGTGAAACTCAGCCCTTATGATTACGATTATCATTTGACACACGGGCGTGATTATACGATTTTTGAGATGGTCGATGGGCAGGCGGATTATGGATTCGGCGTGCTGATTTGCTACGAGGACACGGACCCTGTGGTAACTCGCAAAATAGTTGTCGGTGCCGACGGTGCCAAAAGAGCCGACTGGCTGGTCAATATCAGCAACGATGGGTGGTACGTGAGGTTCATAAACGGCGAGGTTCTACCGAGTGTCGAGCTGGGTCAGCGGACGGCGATAAGCGTCTTTCGGGCCGTTGAAAACCGGATTAGTATCATTCGAAGCGTCAATGCCGGTATTAGCTGCCTTATTGATTCGGTCGGGAGGATAAAGGATGGTTTCTTAGCGGGCGATTTGCCCGTCGGTGCCATGGAGCGTCAGGGCGTGGGAGGTTGGTTTGTTGACAGAATCGCGGTTGATAAAAGAGTGACGTTTTTCAGCAGGTGCCGGCGGTGGCTGGATTTTTCTTGTGCAACCGTATGGTCTGTTGTCATAATACTTGCTTTAAGGCAAATATTTAAGGACAGTAAATGAGAAAACTGTTATTTTTTATTTTGCTTTTGGCCGGGGTCCTAGTCGGTAGCTGTGTCGAAAGCCGGAGTCAGATGAGGTTTTTTGATGAGGCGGGTAAGGTTGACCTGCGACGTCTGAAGGCGGAGGCAATCGAGATTGTCCGTGATGGGTTAGCCGACGAGAATCCTTTTGTCAGGGAGCGTGCCATAAAGGTGGTCTCTGAGGCCGATATAAAGCAGTTGATGCCTACCGTTGCTAAACTGTTGAAGGATGAGGTTGTAGAAGTCAGATTCGCTGCCGCCGAGGCGATTGGAGATGTCAGATACACCGCAGCCGAATATGGTCTTGGTGGGCTGCTCAGAGATCGAGACGACAATATCAAGCTTGCGGCTGCATACGCACTGACAAGGCTGGGTAAAGGCAATTACAGCAGTATTATTCGCAACTCGGCAAAGAGTAAGGAACAGACTTTACGTGCAAACGCGGTGATGTTGTTAGGTAAACTCGGCAACAAGAAGGACATCGGACTATTGTATGAGGTTATTCGTGATTTGGATTCTCGCGACTGGGTAAAGATTCGCGCTGTCGAGGCGATTGCGAGGTTGGGAGATGAAAAGGTATATCGCAGTAAGTGCTGGCCTTTGCTGATAAGCAAGTACGCCGACGACAGGATTATGGGTATAAAGGCGATGAGCGAGCTTGGAACCAGCGAGGCAAGTAACGCTATCAAGACGATGCTTTACGATGACATTGTAGAAGTGCGGCTTTACGCGGCCGGTCAGCTTGGTCGGCTTGGCGATACGGCCGGGGAGGTTGAGGTTCTGGGTTATCTGAAGGAACAGTTAGGCGGCGCAGACGAATGGTCATTGGCCGGCGAAACGGCGGTAACGGCAATTGGGCAGATAGGGACGGATGAATTGGCCGGATTCCTGCCCCGATTTATAAACAGCCGCAATAAGCTGATTCGGCTAAGCGGAGCCCAATCGGCCCTTTTGCTTGCCCGGTAGGTGTGAGCCATACCCAAAAAGCGGCCATTTTCGGTTCCGGCGGCTTTTTATTCTTACCGGGGCGAGGTCATTTTGGGTGTCAAGTATTTGTGAGATATGTTTTAACGGGGCATAAAAATAACTTGACCTTCTTGCTTTTTTTGCGTAGAATGCCGATTTAGATTGATTTTTGGAGTTGCAGAGGGTATGAAAACAGGGTAAGAGTAATTTAGGGCTGAATCTGCGGGGTTTTTTGTGGACGGCTTAGTAATGAAGAGAAAGGAGTGTGGTTCGTGAGTTTCTTCACGAAGGTATTAGTTGTATTAATGTCACTATTTTCCATATTTTTATGTGGGGCGGTGGTAACATACGTGGGTAGTGTGAACAACTACAGGGCCATGTTTGATGAGCAAAAAAGTCTTAACGACTCTCTCGTGGCCGAGAATACGAGCCTTCAGCGGCGTTTTAATGAGAAGACGGCGTTGATGAAAGAGTTAGAGGTGAAGCTGAACGACAGGATTCAACTGCTTGAGGATGAGAAGAGTAAATTAGATGTAGAATTGAAAAACGCCCGCAGGCTGAGTCTGGATTATCAGGGCCGGGTAAACAGTTGGGCCGGTGTGCTTACGAGTTTTGAGAAGACAATAGCCAACTTAGAGCAGTCGCTGAACCTGACCCAGGAACAATTGAGCAACGCACACGCCGATAACATCAGGGACCGCAAAGAGCTTAATGAGATTACCGCCAGTCTTTATGAGAAAATCGTTCAAATGCAGGCTCTTGAAGCAGACAGGAGGCGCTTGCTCGAGGCGAAGCTGGACCTGGAAGAGCAGATAAATCAGCTTTTAGGTCCCGAAGGTGAGGGCGTTGTTATTGAACCTGTTACACCCGAACACGATGTTGCCAGGCCCTCGTCTGTAACTGTTGTCGGAGCGGACCTGAAGGGGCTAATAACCGAGGTCGGCAAATCGTTAGTGTCGATATCTCTCGGCTCCGATGACGGGGTGAAAAAGGACATGGTATTTCATGTGTTCCGCGGCGATGAATTCATCTGCCGGATAGTCATTACTAATGTCGATGCAAGTAAGGCCGCCGGTGTTCTGGAGCTGGTTCAGGACAGCCCAAGGGTCGGCGACTTTGTAACCACGAGGCTGTAAGACCATGAGGCCAAACCCAAGAAGAATTGCAGTAAATGACCTGTACACAGCGCTTTTGGCGCTTGCAACCTTTGCCGTAGCGGCCACGGCGATATTTGTGGCGGTTAAGTGCCTTTCCGACTACGGGACAATATTCAAGGTTGTCGAGTCGGCTCGTTAGTTGACTCAAGATGTTTTGCAGTCTTCTATAACCTAATCGAAGGGAGTCACGGTGATATTAGACACGGTTTTCGGGTGGTTTAGCGTGGATATGGGCATCGACCTTGGCACATGCAATACGCTTGTTTGTGTCAGGAACGAAGGCATCGTCCTTAACGAACCCTCAGTTGTAGCCGTTCGCAAGGGCACCAATATCGTCCTTAACGACGGAGAAGCGGTCGGCCTTGTGGCACGAGAGATGTTAGGTAAGACTCCCGGCTCAATCACCGCGATACGACCGTTGAAAGACGGCGTCATCAGCGACTTTGAGATAACCGAGAAGATGTTGGGTTATTTCATTCGCAAGGTTCACGGTCGCGGTCTTGTTCGACCTCGCGTTGTGATTGCCGTTCCGAGCGGAATAACAGCGGTGGAGCGCCGGGCCGTGATAGATAGTGCCGAGCGCGCAGGGGCAAGAAGGGTTTTCCTGGTCGATGAGCCGATGGCAGCCGGTATCGGCGCGGGACTGCCCATCACGGAACCGACGGCGTCAATGATTGTTGACATCGGCGGCGGAACCAGCGAAGTGGCGATAATGAGCCTTGCCGACATCAGTACGTGCGAGTCCATCCGCATCGGCGGCGATGATTTCGACGAGGCGCTGATAAGCCATCTCAAGCGAACGTACAATCTTCTTATCGGTGAGCCGAGGGCCGAACAGGTGAAGATTCAAATCGGCTCGGCAGCGCCATTGGAGCAGGAGTTGACGATGGAGATCGCAGGACGCGACACCATATCCGGTCTTCCCCGCAAGATTGTGATTACAAGTGAAGAGATACGCGAAGCTCTGCGGGAGCCTATCGCCGCAATTATAGAGACGGTTATGCAAACACTGGAAAAGGCCGAGCCGGAACTTGCGGCCGATTTGATTGAGAATGGAATGCACCTGTGCGGGGGCGGCTCTTTGCTGAGGGGCATGGAAACGATTCTTTCAAATGCCACCGGGCTGAAGGTAGTACACGTCGAGGACCCCCTGAGTTGTGTGGCGCGCGGCACGAGCGTTTACCTCGAAAATCTCGAGTTATGGAAGGACACACTCGACCAGACCGGCTACTCATGGGAGTAGTAAAGTGCGTAAATCGCGCACGGCGCAGTTTTGTATTCAACCGGCTTTTTGGTAGCTGAACCATAAACTTTAAGTTGACCAAGGTTTTTGACCACAGATGAGATGGCACGCAAGCGAGGCAAAATGTCGAGGGCGACTCTTTTTACCTGGCTGCTGACTGCCGGGCTTGTTCTCCTTCTGCTACCACAAAGTGTCACAAAGGGTGTCAATTTTCTTTTTGCACGATTATTTAATCCCGTTCTGAGCGTCGGAAGGAGTACGGGTCCGCCGATATTCAAGCCTGCCTCCGCAGATTTTGTTACCCGCGCCGAGTATAACCGTCTCCAGGCCGCTTATGACAATTTACGCGCGGCTTTGATAACCGAACACCAGCGTTATGAGAAACTTGCCGGCATAAGAAGCTCGCTTCCGAAGCCCGGGCCGAAACTTGTCCTTGCAGATGTTATGAATGTCTCGATGGGCGGCTTGAGACGCGAGCTGATTATTAATAAAGGCACCACAGACGGGCTCAAGCCGGGCCAGTACGTTTTAGGTGGAAACGGTATTGTCGGAACCGTCAGTGAAACGGCACAAGCCACCGCAAGAGTCAGGCTGATTACGGATGCCGGTAGCAAAATCAAAGTTGCAATATGGCAGGCCGACAAGAAGAAGTACATATATGCGAGGATGGACGGCGAAGGAACCGATTTGGCTAAGATGCCTTTCATTTCGAGAGAGTATAAAATTCGCCGGGGTGATACGGTTTACGCCGCTGCCAAAGCCGGTTTTCTGGAATCGCCCATAGTTGTCGGCCGGATAGCCCAAGTCAAACCGGATGAAAAGGAGCCCTTGTTGTGGGATATTACGGTTGAGCCTGTCCAGAATGTTGAGTTGTTGGAGCGCGTGGCTGTGATTGCTACCGAACCGTAATGTGTATTGCGTGATGTGTGAATCGCACGGCCAAACGTAGTTTGACCGTGGCACCCAGATCGCAATACGAGATACGTCGTTTGGATTTTATTTGTCAATTTGAGGTGTATAAATGCGTTGGGTGCGATTCTCGATTCTTCTGCTCGTTTGCACGTTGCTGAATGCAGGTAACTTGTTAAATTCCATTTCGTTGAGCAGTTTTAATATAAGACCGGACCTGCTTTTGGTACTTCTTGTTTTTCTGTCGATTAATTGCGAGACAACCGATGCCGTAATAGCATCTTTTATTATCGGCTTTGCGGCGGATATATCAGGCACAGCGATAGGGCCTTACACGATAAGTTTCGGGCTGATTGGCTCTGTGATATCCCAGATGCACAAGGTGGTGATTATGAAAAGGATGGTCCATCAGGCCGCGGCCATATTTGTTACAGGTATAATCACAGGAGTGTTGGGTCGGTTTTTGACCTTTTTCAAGACCGGCGAAACTGCATCAAACGTGTATGTCGTGGTGTTCGGCTCCTGTCTTTATTCAGCCCTTGTCGGCCCCGTCATCTGGGGCGGTCTGTCGGCCATTTCCGGATGGCTGGGGGTGCGCAAACAGCGTTACGGACGATTGGCGGGCAGATAACCGATGTACAAACGGCGTCTGTTAATCTTCATATTCATCTGTATCATTGCGGGTTTTGTGTGTATCGGGCGGCTGGCCTATCTCCAATTAGGTGTCGGCGGCGATTACCGCAAACAGATTGAAGAGATGCGAATTTTAGGCCCGATGCGGTTACCGACAATTCGAGGAAGTATATTCGACCGCAGCGGCAGAGTCCTGGCTGTCGATAAGCCCGCATTTTACCTGTATGTGAATTATGAACTGACCAGGTTTTTTGACGACCACTTTTGGCGCGGCATGATTCTGCAGAGTCAAGAGCGTGGTCAAACAGAGGAGCAGGTCGAGGCGCAATTGCGCAAAGATTTCCAGGACCGGTTGGATTTGCTGTGGGAGATAATCGACAAGTGCGCCGAAATCGGTGATAGGGACCGGTCTGAGATTGAAAGCAGAATCCGGCGGATAAACGACCGTATATGGAATATGCGCCGGTTCTTCGCATGGCTGGGCAAATTCGGTAATTCGCCGCTGAGGGAAGAATACAGGGCGAAGGGACGGGCTGTGCCTGTTGCCGAGGCGCTGAAAGACTTTGAAGAACAATTTCCCGACCCCGACGACCGACTGAGGCTCACTATGGAAGTCGATCTCAAAGTGATGCATCAGCCTCAGCAGTTGATGGAGCTTGAGACCGAGGCCGAATTATTGCAGGCCCAGATGGAATTTGTGGATACGGATATGGTCGAGATTCTCACGCAGACTAAAAGGGTTTATCCGTATGGGTCCGTTGCGTCGCAGGTAGTCGGCTGGGTGGGTCCGGCACGCGCAGCCGATAAGCAGCTTTTTGCACAGGACAGGCTCAGGCGCTACCTGGACGATGAGCTTTCAGGTAAGGATGGTGTTGAGAAGGTGTGTGAGGTTGTTCTTCGAGGCAAACGCGGAGAGGTGATTTATGATATAGACAGTGAATTAGTTGCCCGGAGCGAGACCCAGTTCGGCAAAGATGTAACTATATCGCTGGATATCGGGCTGCAGAGACAAATCGAGGCGCTCTTGCGTGACCCAAATTCCAATCTCAACTATGACTCGGCCATCGGCGCAGTCGTGATTGATGTGGCCACATCGGACATCTTAGCTCTGGTTTCGATGCCGGTTTATGATTTGAATATGATAAGGCGCGATTATAACAAAGTCCGTGATGCACCAGGAGCACCTCTCGTGAATAAAGCGACATATGAGATTTATCCCCCTGGCTCTGTTATAAAGCCGTTTATATTAATTGCAGGTCTTGAAGAGGGCAAAGTCGGGCCGACCGAGATCATAAATTGCCCCCACGAGGAGGCCCCTCGTGGCTGGCCCAATTGCATGCAGTTCAAACAGTTTGATAGCTGTCACGACTGGAGGTGGGCCGATGAAGGGGGCAACATCGCACGCAACGCTATTCGTGGCAGTTGCAATATCTATTTCTCGCGTCTTGCCGACAGAATAGCGCCTGCCGTGTTGCAGCAGTGGCTCTATAATTTTGGCTACGGTCGGAAAGTTTTGCCCGCACCCGGATTCGCCGAAGAGCTGAAAGGAACCAATGCCGGCGGATTCACGGAGAGGAATATACAGCAATCAGCAGGACAAATATCCACAACTATCCCTCGCAAAACACCGCAGGGCATCGAACAGTATCCGAAGATTGCAAAATACGAAAGAAGAATGTTTGGCATAGGCCAGGGCAACCTCAGAGCTACGGTCCTGCAGGTCGCAAACGCCATGGCGGTTATCGCCCGGGGCGGCATATATGAAAGCCCCAGGCTTTTCGTGAATGTATCGGGCAGCTTTAAGGACGGGCGCCAAGACCTTGGCATTTCCAAAAGCACCCTTGAAGTTGTCCGCGACGGGATGAGTGCGGTGGTAAACGAGGCCGGCGGTACGGCATATACCGCATTTGACCATGGAGCTTTGCGCCAAATGGACCTGAAGGTTTTTGGCAAGACCGGCTCGACGGAGGACGTGGTCAGTGCCTGGTTTGCCGGCTTCGCCGAAGACGATGCAGGCAGAGTTGTTTCTGTTGCGGTGGTTGTCGAAGGGGGCCAAAGCGGCGCAAAAGATGCTGCGCCGCTTGCGCGGGACATTATCGCCCTTTGTAACCAGGCCGGCTATATCGGCAAAAAA